>JBQGCR010000065.1:0-1654 GCA_052038585.1 Kineosporiaceae bacterium | reverse complement strand
GCGCTCCTGCTCCTCGGCGGCGCGGCCGTCGTCGCCGGCGCCGCCGCGCTCGGGCTCGCGGGCGGGGCCGCCCTCGCGGTGTTCGCCGGTCTGCTCGGCGGCACCGGCGTCGCGCTCGGCGTCGTCGCGCTCGGGCCGGTGCTCGTCCCGCGGGTCGTCCGGCTCGTCGGGGCCCCGGTGCTCCGCCTCGGTCCGGTCGGCCGGATCAGCGTCGAGAACACCGTCCGCAACCCGCTGCGGGCCTCGGCGACCGCGATCGCGCTCTTCGTCGGCGTCGGGCTCATCACCGTGCTCACGGTCGGGGCCGCGACGACGCAGGCCGCCGCCCGGGAAGAGATCGCCGCGCAGCTGCCCGTCGACGTCGTCGTCGTCCTCGACGGGGCTGACGCGGCGACGTCCGGGCGGGCGGTGGCCGCGCTCGAGGACGTCGACGGCTCCGCCGCCGTCGCGGTCCTGCGCCAGGCGCAGGTCAGCGCCGGCACCGTCGAGACCGCCGTGCTCGGCGGCTCGCCGGAGGAGCTGCAGGCGGTGTTCCGCGGCCAGCTCGACGTCCGACCCGGCACGGTCGTCGCGCCGGCCTTCTGGGCGCAGGACCTCGGCGCCACCGACGGCCGGCTCACCCTGACCGGCAGCCGCGGCCCGCTGGAACTCGCGGTCGTCCCGGCGACGATCGAGCAGCCGCTCCTCGCCGGCGCGGACCTCGACCGGCTCGGGGCACCGGACACCGCGGTCCAGGTGTGGCTGCGGGCGGACGACGACGTCGAGGCGCGCACCTTCCTCGGCGACGTCCGGTCCGCCCTCGGGCAGGCCGACGCGGGCGACGTGCCGGTCTACGGACCGCTCGTCGACCGGGCCGCGCTCGAGCAGGTCATCTCCGTGCTCCTGACCATCGCGACCGCGCTGCTCGGCGTCGCCGTCCTCATCTCCCTCGTCGGGGTGGGCAACACGCTGTCCCTGTCTGTGCTCGAGCGCCGCCGGGAGTCCGGGCTCCAGCGGGCGCTCGGCATGACCCGCCGGCAGCTCCGCGCGGGCCTCGCCGTCGAGGCGGTGCTGCTCGCCGGGACCGGCGTCGTCCTCGGCCTGGCCGTGGGGGTCCCGCTCGGCTGGGCCGGGTCGGTGGCGCTCGTCGGCAGCGTCGCGGACGTCGTCGCCCCCGTCGTCCCCGTCGGCCGGCTCGCCGCGGTCGCGGGTGTCGCCGTCCTCGCCGCGGTGCTCGCCTCGGTGCTGCCGGCCCGCCGCTCGGCCCGGGTCAGCCCGACCGAGGCCCTCGCGGCGACGTGAGATGCGTTCACGGGTGCGGCGTCACGACCGGTAGTCCGGCGGCGACCGCGGCGTCCCGCAGCCGGTGGTCGTAGACGACGAACGCCGTCAGCGCGCTCCCGAGGAGCCTGGCCGTCGCGAGGTGGATCGCGTCGAGGGTCCGCAGCTCGGCCGGGGCGGTGTCGGCCGCAGCGGCGAGCACCTCGGGAGACATCACGATCCGGTCGAGCCGGTCGAGGACCGCGACGGCAGCCGGCACCGACCCCGGCGCGTGGCGACGCACTGCACGGACGAGCTCGACCGCGCTCAGCGTCGACGTGACGACAGGCCCCGTCACGGTCGAGCGCGACCACCCGAGAAGCGCCTCCGTCTCCGGCTCCGGGAGCACCAGCTT
>JBQGCR010000064.1:0-2781 GCA_052038585.1 Kineosporiaceae bacterium | reverse complement strand
GTCTTCGGCGTCGCACAGGTCGTCTCGGCGCTCGCGCCGTCCATGGCCGTCTTCGTCGGCGGTCGCGCGCTGTCCGGGGTCGCCGAGGCGCTCATCGACACGACGCTCATGGTGCTCGTCGCGCAGGCGCTGCCGGAGTCGCTGCGCGCCAAGGTCTTCGCGTCGTTCGCCGCCGCCTGGATCCTGCCGTCCCTCCTCGGGCCGGGGTTCGCCGGCGGGGTCGAGTCGCTGGCCGGCTGGCGCTGGGTGTTCGCCGGTCCGCTGCTCGTCGTCCCGTTCGCGCTGTGGCTGCTGCGCCCGGCACTGCGCGGCGACCGGCCCGCCCCCGCGCCGGTCGCCGACGAGGGCGCGGGCGCCCGGCTCGCGGCGTCCTTCACCCTCGCGGCGGGGCTGGCCGTCACGACGTTCGCGGCGCCGCTGCTCGAGTCTCCGAGCACGCGGGCCGCCGGCCTGGCGACCGTGCTCGCCGGCGGTCTCGTCGTCGTCGTCTCGGCCGCCCGGGCCCTCCCCCGCGGCACCGCACGGCTGCGCGCCGGAGTGCCGGCGGTCGTCGGGCTGCGGATGCTCACCTCCGCCGCGTTCACCGGCGTCGGCTCGGTCATCCCGCTCATGCTCGTGACGACGCACGACGTCAGCGCCGCCGTCGCCGGTGTCTCGCTGTCGGTGACGGGTGTGCTGTGGGCGGTCGGGTCGTGGCTCAACAGCACGGCGTGGGTCCAGGGGCGCACGAGCGCCGCGGCGCGCATCCGGGCCGGCGGGCTGCTCATCGCCGTCGGGTCGGTGGGTCCGGTGCTGCTGGCGCTCGACGTCGTCGGGGTCGCGGCCGGGATGGTCGGCTGGGCCGCGGCCGCCACCGGCATGGGCATCCTCTCGCCGGTGCTGTCGACCGAGCTGCTCGACCTCGCGCCCGAGGCCGAGCGCGGCCGGGCGAGCGCCGCCCAGGGCCTCGGCGTCTCGACCGGCGTCGCCCTCCAGACCGCGCTCGTCGGTGGGGTCGTCGCGTGGTTCGGGCCGGGGATGGACGGCCCCCGGTTCGCCGGGCTGATGGCCGTCGGCGCGCTCGTCGCGCTCCTCGTCGCCGCCGGGGCCGGCCGGGTGCGCGGAACCCGCCGGGACGGGGCGCCCGCACCTGCGTAGCGTGGGCCCATGGACCTGCGCATCTTCACCGAGCCCCAGCAGGGCGCCACGTACGACGACCTCCTCGCGGTGGCCCGCGCGGCCGAGGACCTCGGCTCCGACGCCTTCTTCCGGTCCGACCACTACCTGCACATGTCCGGCGACGGACGCCCCGGCCCGACCGACGCCTGGACGACGCTCGCCGGCCTGGCCCGTGACACCTCACGCATCCGGCTCGGCACCCTCGTCACGTCGGCGACCTTCCGGCTCCCCGGCCCGCTGGCCGTCACGGTCGCCGGGGTCGACCAGATGAGCGGCGGCCGGGTCGAGCTCGGGCTCGGCGCCGGCTGGTTCGAGGCCGAGCACCGCGCCTTCGGCATCCCGTTCCCGCCGCTCAAGGAGCGCTTCGACCGGCTCGAGGAGCAGCTGGCCGTCATCACCGGGATGTGGTCCGCGCCGGAGGGCTCGGAGTACGACCACGACGGCTCGAACTACCCGGTGAGCGGGCACCCGGCGCTCGTGCGCACGACGCAGCCGGGCGGTGTGCCGATCGTCGTCGGCGGCTCGGGGAAGCGGCGGACGCCGTCGCTCGCCGCCCGGTACGCCGCCGAGTTCAACGTCCCGTTCTCGTCGGTCGACGACACCGCGCGGCTGTTCGAGCGGGTCGACACCGTCTGCGACGAGCACGGCCGCGACCCGCTGAGCCTCGTCCACAGCGCCGCCCAGGTGCTCTGCGTCGGCAAGGACGAGGCGACGCTGCGCCGGCGCGCCGAGGCCATCGGCCGCGACGTCGCCGAGCTGCGGGCCAACGGCGTGGCCGGCACCCCCGAGGAGGTCCGCGAGCGGGCCGGCCGGCTCGCCGAGGCCGGCGCGAGCCGCCTCTACCTCCAGGTCCTCGACCTGCACGACCTCGACCACCTGGCCGACGCGCACGCGGCCCTCACCGCCTGAGCACGACCGCAGGCGCGACGCCGGGACGGGTCAGGCGGGGAGGGTGACCTCGCCGCGCTGGGCCTTCTCGGCGATGTCGTGGCGGTGCTGCGCGCCGTCGAGCCGCACGGCGTCGACGGCGGCGTAGACCCGCTCGCGGGCCTGCGCGAGGTCGGCCCCCCGGGCGACGACCGAGAGGACGCGCCCGCCGGCGGAGACGAGGACGCCGTCGGCGTCGCGCGCGGTGCCGGCGTGCAGGACGTAGGCGTCGGGGTCACCGGGCACGGCGTCGAGGCCGTCCAGCGGGTCGCCGGTGCGCGGCGTGCCCGGGTAGCCGTCGGCCGCGACGACGACCGTGACGGCGTGCTCGTCCGACCACCGCAGCGGCTCGGCCTGCGCGAGGCGGCCCTCGGCGGCCGCCAGCAGCACCTGGGCCAGCGGCGTGCGCAGGCGGTCGAGGACGACCTGCGTCTCGGGGTCGCCGAAGCGGACGTTGAACTCGATGACGCGCGGGCCGCGGCGGGTCAGCGCGAGGCCGACGTAGAGGACGCCGACGAACGGGGCGCCGCGGCGGGCCATCTCGTCGACGACCGGCTGCGCGATGCGGGCGACGACGTCGTCGACGAGGCCGTCCGGCGCCCAGTCGAGCGGGCTGTAGGCGCCCATCCCGCCGGTGTTCGGGCCGGTGTCGCCGTCGCCGATGCGCTTGAAGTCCTGCGCGGGCGTCAGCGGGAC
>JBQGCR010000063.1:0-3593 GCA_052038585.1 Kineosporiaceae bacterium | reverse complement strand
GGTGGCACCGGCCTGCGCGCCCGGGACGGCGGCTGGCGCACCGCGACGTACAGGACCGCGGCGTTCGGCAACCTCAAGCCCGGCGTCGGCCTCCTGCTCGACCTCGGCGAGCCGCGGACCGTCCGGGACGTCTCCTTCGAGGCCGGGCCCGGCCCGATCACCGTCCAGCTCCGGGCCGGCGACACCGCGCCGTCGTCCGCCGACGACTTCGCCGCGGCCTCCGACGCCGTGAGCACCGTCGGCGCGACGACGCTCACCGCGGCCCCGGACGCCGGCGAGCACCGCTACTGGATGGTCTGGGTCACCCAGCTCGCCCCGCAGGACGGCGGCTACCGCGCCACCCTCGACGCCGTGCAGGTCACCGGCTCCTGAGGGCGGCGCCGCGGGTGGCGGACCCGGACGACACCGAGATCACCACGAGGTAGAGGCCTGGCACGGCTGGGCCGTACCAGAGCTCTACCTCGTGATGATCTTGCTGACGAGCAGGTCCGCTCAGGCGGCCTCGGTGGCCAGGTGGCGGGAGCGGCCGGGGGCGAGGACGTCGAGGACGGCGCGGGCGAGGTCGGTGTCGAGGAGGTCCTCGACGGCGACCGTGAGCGCGATCCGCCAGTTCGGCCACTCGTCGACGGTGCCCGGCATGTTCGGGCGCTCGAGGACGCCGGCGAGGTCGTCGGACGTCACGAGGACGATCCGCGACGGGCTCGCCGCGAGGCGGCGGTACTGGGCGACGACGGCGCGGCGGATCTCGGCGTCGCCGACCGGCTCGGCGAGGTCGACCCCGGCGCGCTCGGCGAGGTCGGCGCGGACGCCGTCGTACTGGTCGGGGTTGTACGACTTGCCGATCGAGTCCATGTCCCGGCAGTCCTGGCCGGTGAGCAGCCCGGCGACCGTCGTCTGGTCGTGCGTCGAGGACGCCGCGACGGTCGTCTCCTCGTTCTTCTCCGGAGCGGTCCGGGTCGCGCAGCGGTAGCCCATCATCCCGATCTCGAGCATCCGGTCGCGCGCCCCGGGGACGAGGGTGCCCATGTCCTCCCCGACCACCCAGGCGCCGGACCGGGCGGCCTCGATGCGGATGACGGCGAGCAGCGCCTCGACCGGGTAGTGCACGTACGCGCCCTCGCGGCACGAGGCCGCGCGGGGGATCCAGAACAGGCGCCACAGCTGCATGACGTGGTCCATCCGCAGCGCGCCGGCGTGCCGCAGGCTCGCCCGGATCGTCGCGACGAACGGCTCGAGGTCGGCCGCGAGCAGGGCGTGCGGGTCGAAGGGCGGCAGGCCCCAGCGCTGGCCGTCGACGTTGTTCTTGTCGGCCGGGCAGCCCACCTCGAAGTCGAGGCACAGCAGGTCCTGGTAGGCCCAGCCGTCCGCCGAGACGGTGTCGAAGCCGACGGCGACGTCGAGGCAGACGTCGATGCCGAGGGCGCAGGCCCGGGCCACCTGGACGTCGGCGACCCACTGGAGCCAGGCGTGGAAGCGGACCCGGTCGGCGTGCTCGGCCGCGAAGGCCGCGACCGCCTCGCTGCCCGGGTGCCGGTACTCCTCGGGCCACGTGAGCCAGTTCGAGCCGTGGTGCTCGGCGAGCACGCACCACGTCGCGAAGGTGTGCAGCGCCGCGCCGCTCTCGGCGGCGAAGGCGCGGAAGTCGGCCGGCTCGTCGTGCCGGACGCCCGCCCACACCCGCTCGAGCGCGGCGTTCTTGACCGCCGTCACCGTGTCGCGGTCGATCCGGCGGGCGAAGTTCAGGGCGCAGCCCTGCTCGCGCAGGTCCGAGAGGTCGACGTGCTCGGCGCCCGGGGTCTCGTCGACGCTGATGTGCAGCGTGTTGAGCCACAGCCGCGACGCCGGGCTGTACGGGGAGTTCGGCGCCGGCACGACCGGGGCCATCGCGTGGATCGGGCTGACGAGCAGCGTCGACGCGCCCGTCTCGGCGGCGCGGCGGGCCAGCCGGGCGAGGTCGGCGTAGTCGCCGATGCCCCACGAGTGGTGCCCGCGGGCCGCGTAGAGCTGGACGGCGACGCCGTACCCCCGGCCCGGCTCGGGGAGCCGCTCGGGCGCGACGAGGACGAGGCGGCGGACGCCGTCGGCGCCGTCGAGGTGGTGGTAGCCGACGACGTCGAGCACGCCGTCGACGTCCGTCGTCGTCCCGTCCTCGAGGGTGACGGTGCCGACGAGGCGGTCGTCGTGGACGCCGGGGGCGACGACGACGGGCTCGGGAGCCGTGCGGCGGGTCGCGCCGAAGCGGGCGACGAGGGCCTCGCGGGTGGTGGGGTCGAGCTCGCGGACGATGCCGAAGGCATCGGTGTAGCGAGGGGCCACGCCGAGGTCGGCGAGGTCCGTCTCCTGGAGCAGCGGGCTCATCGGTAACTCCCCGAGCATGTGTCGTAGCACTCGTGTCGTGGGCGACCCGGGCGGCTTCGGGAGGGACCCAGGTTCACCCATCGACACGAGACGGGCTGAGGTTGAACGATGCAGTTGGATGGGCGATGTAAGCGTTATCGGACTGTCCGGGGCGACGTTACGCCGGTCCGTGCCCCCACTGCCACCGAACCACGCAAACGATTTCAGCGCGTGACAGGTCTTGCACATTCCGCGACCGAGCGGACGACGACGTCGGGACGCTCGAACGCGTCCGGCCACGGCGTCGAGCCGGACCGGTCGAGGAAGGCCGTGCGCAGGCCGGCCCGGCGGGCGCCGTGCAGGTCCCAGGGGTGGACGGCGACCATGAGCGTCCGCTCGGGGGCGACGCCGAGGGTGCGGCAGGCGTGGAGGTAGGCGCCCGCGGCGGGCTTCCAGATCCCGGCGTCCTCGACCGACAGGAGCGCCTCGAGCTCGGCCCGCACCCCGGCGCGGCCGAGGAGGGACTCGGCGACGGCGGCCGAGCCGTTGCTCAGGGTCGCCTGCCGCAGCCCGGCGTCGGAGACGGCGCGCAGCCCGTCCGGGACGTCCGGGTGGACGTCGAGCCCGAGGAACGTCTCGAGGACGGCGGCGGTCGCCTCGTCGTCGCGCCGGCCGAGCAGGGCGGCGAGCGCGTCGCCGCCGAGGGTCGCGAAGGGGGCGGCCTCGCCCACCGACGTCAGGGCGAAGCCGTCGCGGAGCACGGACGCGAACCACGTCCGGGCCGCGGCGCCGGGCAGGCCCAGCGCCTCGAACCGCGCGGCGAGCGGCGTGAGGTCGGAGAGGGTCTCGTTGACGTCGTAGAGCACGAGGTCGAGGTCCATCGGACCAGTGTCGTCGCCGGTTCAGCCCCGCGCCATGACGGTGCGGGTGGTCCCGTGAGCGTCGAGGGTGCCTGCGACGAGGCCGGGGACGAGCTGCGGCGAGGACCGGTTCGCACTCCCCCGGTCGCCGAGCTGGCCGTCGTCGTCCCGGCCCCAGCACCAGACGGCGGACGACGACGTCGTCGCGCACGCGAACCCGTCCCCGACCCCGACCGACATCCACGACGTGCCGGTGCCGACCTGGAGCGGGGACGACGAGTTCGCCGTCCCGCCCTGGCCGAGCTGGCCGTAGGTGTTCTTGCCCCAGCACCACAGCGTCCCCGTCGTGCGGACCCCGCACGTCGTCGAGGCGCCGACCGCGACCGCCGACCACGT
>JBQGCR010000062.1:0-3224 GCA_052038585.1 Kineosporiaceae bacterium | reverse complement strand
GACGGCGTCGGGGTCGCCCCAGCCGGCCGCCTGGGCGGCGGCCCGCACCGCCTCGGGCGTCCCGGTGCCGCGCACGAGCAGCTCGGCCAGGGCGCGCCGGGCCCGGTCCCGCTCGCCGGCCTGCTCGCGCACCTGCCGGGCGAAGCCGTCCGTGCACGCGGCCGTCACCTCGTCGGTGAAGGTCGCGACGGCGTCGGCGAGGTCGACGAGGGTGGCGACGTCGCCGGCGCCCACGTCGGCGAGCGCCTGGGCCGACGAGCGCAGGAGCACCCGGGAGGCCGTCCGCAGCGCCGCGAGCAGCGGCTCGGGGCCGCGGTCCTCGCGCGCCTCCGCCGCCCCCAGGGCGACGAAGACCTCGCGGACGGGCGCAGGCAGGGCGGGCGCGTCCGTGCCGGGCAGTGCGGCGAGCCGGTCGAGCGCCGTGCCGACCGCGGCCTGCAGGTCCCGCGCCTGCTTGTCCCCGCCGGCGAGCACGGGGACCGCCCGGGCGACGGCCAGCGCGACGGCGTCCGCCGTGCTCCCGGCCCGGGCGGCGAGCACCGGGCCGAGGGCGGCCGGCAGGCGCAGCCACGGGGGTCCAGCGGGGGCGTCCACGGCCCGATCTTGTCACGCTGTGACAAGGAGGATCCCGAGAACGGCTGACGACGGGGACAGGACGCGCGCCGCCCCGGGCCACGACCATGGACGGCGACCCGCCCGACCCGAGGAGGCCGCCGTGGAGCACCTGACCACCCGCGAGCACGTCGTCCGGATGTGCCGCACGCTCCTCGAGCGGGGGTACCTCAAGGCCACCGAGGGCAACGTGTCCGTGCGCGTGCCGGGCCGGCGGCTCTACGCCGTGACGCCGAGCAACTACGACTACGCCCGGATGCGGCCCCAGGACGTCCGGCTCGTCGACCTCGACGGCCGGCACGTCCCCGACGGCGAGGGCGACGCGCTCGCCCCGTCGATCGAGTGCGGCATGCACGCCGGCATCTACACCGCGCGCCCCGACGTCCGGGCGATCGTCCACACCCACCAGCCGTACGCCTCGGCACTGGCCTTCCTGCGCCGGGAGATCCCCGCGCTCACCGACGAGCAGGTCCGCTTCCTCGGCCGCCGGGTCGCCGTCGTCGACTACGCGCCGTCCGGCACGCCGTTCCTCGCGAGGAACGTCGCGAAGGCGGTCGCCGGGGCGGAGAACGCCTTCATCCTCGCCAACCACGGCATCGTCGCCCTCGGCACCGACCCCGACCGCGCCGTCTTCAACATGGCGCTGCTCGAGAAGGTCTCGGTCGCCTACCTCATGGCCCTGGTCACCGAGGCCGGCCCCGTGCGGACGATCCCCGCACCGATCCGCGAGCTCGCCCTGGCCAAGCTCCGCACGGACGAGCGACGGATCGCCGCCCAGGTGCTCCACGCCGTCGAACCGCCTGCGCCGCAACCGGTCCCGGACGCGAGCCCGGTGGTCGTCGCGGAGCCGGGCCGGGAGGAGACGGACGACGACGGCGGCACGGCCGCCGCCCGGCTCGGCTACGCGATCAGCGCCTACCCCGACGTCGACGACGTGATGCGCCGGCTCGAGGCTCTCGTCGCCCAGCCGGTCCGCGGCCTGCGGCACGACGCGCTGCTCGACGTCCTCGACTGGTTCGACGCCAAGTGCGGCCAGAGCAAGGCGCTCGCCGCGCGGGCCCGCACCCGCATCCCCGGCGGCGTGCAGCACAACCTCGCCTTCAACTACCCCTTCCCGCTCACCGTCGACCGAGCCGAGGGCGCGCACCTCGTCGACCGCGACGGCAACCCCTACGTCGACCTCCTCGCCGCCGGCGGCCCGACGATCCTCGGCAGCAACTACGCCCCGGTCGCCGAGAAGGTCGCCGAGGTCGTCCGGGACAGCGGCCCCGTGACCGGCCTGTTCCACGAGTACGAGCTCCTTCTCGCGGAGGCCGTCCACCGCTGGATGCCGCACGTCGAGCAGTACCGCGCGCTCGGGTCGGGCACCGAGGCGGTCATGGCCGCGGTCCGCGCCGCCCGCGCCTTCACCGGGCGACGGATGGTCGTCAAGGTCGGCGGCGCCTACCACGGCTGGTCCGACACGATGGTCTACGGCCTGAGGGTGCCGGGCTCCTACCGGATGAACGCCAAGGGGATCCCGTGGGGCGCGACGAGCCGCACCCGGGAGGTCTTCCCGCACGACCTCGGCGCGCTGCGCCGCAAGCTCGTCGAGAACCGGCTGCGCGGGGGGACGGCGGCCGTCGTCGTCGAGCCGCTCGGACCGGAGTCCGGCACCCGGCCCGCGCCGCGGGACTTCACCGCCCGCGTCCGCGAGCTCTGCGACGAGTTCGGCGCCCTCCTGGTCTTCGACGAGGTCGTCACCGGCTTCCGGGTCGGGATGGGCGGCGCCGCAGGCTACTTCGGCGTCCGGCCGGACCTGACGGTGCTCGGCAAGGCGGTCGCCGGCGGCTACCCCATGGCCGGCGGGGTCGGCGGCCGCGCCGACGTCATGGCCGTCTTCGGCTCCGGGCTCGACGGGAGGAACGGGTCCCACGTCCAGGTCGGCGGCACGCTCTCGGCCAACCCGCTGTCCTGCGCCGCGGGCGTCTTCGCCATCGAGGAGATGGCCCGGACCAACGCCCCGGTGCTCGCCGGGCGCGCGGGGGACCGCCTCGCGCGCGGGCTGCAGGAGGTCGTCGGCCGGTACGGGCTGCCCTACGTCGCGTGGAACACCGGGTCGATCGTCCATCTCGAGTCCGGCGGCGTCATGCTGCTCGACATGCGCAACCCCGTGAAGCTGCTGCGGGAGAACAAGGCCCGCAAGAAGGTCATGGAGCAGCTCGGCGCGGCCTTCGCCGCGCACGGCCTCGTCACGCTCGCCGGCAGCCGGCTCTACACGTCCATGGCGCACACCGACGACGTCGTCGACGACGCCCTCGCCCGCTTCGACGCCGTGCTCGCGCAGGTCGAGGGTGTCTGACCCCGAGGCGGCACCGCCGGCCGCCCGCTGGGCGGTCCTCGCGGCCTTCGCCGCGCTCGTCGCGACGAGCCAGGTGCTGTGGCTGGCCGTCGCGCCCGTCACGGACGAGGCGGCGCGGGCGGTCGGCGTCGGGACCGGGGCGATCGGCGACCTCGCCGTCGTCCACCCGCTGGTCTACGTGCTCCTCGCGCTGCCGACCGGCCGGCTCCTCGACCGCCGCCTCGGCGCCGGCCTCGCCGCGGGCGCCGTCCTCACCGCGGCCGGCGGGGTG
>JBQGCR010000061.1:0-3610 GCA_052038585.1 Kineosporiaceae bacterium | reverse complement strand
CGCTCGTCGCCGACGGCGTCCGCGTCCGCGAGGTCGGCACGGACACCCCGACGCTCGAGGACTGGTTCGTCGCGCTGACCGGCGAGGGCTTCGAGGTGGCGCGATGAGCGGGTCCCTGTTCGCCAGCGAGGTGCTCACCCTCTTCCGGCGCCGCCGCACGCAGGCGGTGCTCGCGGTCCTCGCCGCCGTCCCGGTGCTCATCGCCGTCGCCGTCCGGCTCTCCTCCGCACCCCGCCCGGGCGAGGGGCCGCCGTTCCTCGACCGCGTGACGCAGAACGGCCTCTTCGTCGGCATCACCGCGCTCGTCGTCTGCACGCCGCTGTTCCTGCCGCTCGCCGTCGGCGTCGTCGCGGGCGACACCGTTGCGGGAGAGGCGAACCTGGGCACCCTGCGCTACCTGCTCGTCGCCCCGGCGGGGCGGACCCGGCTGCTCGCCGTGAAGTTCGCGGGCGCCGTCGTCTTCTGCGCCGCGGCGACGCTCACCGTCGTCCTCGCGGGCGCGGCGATCGGTGCAGCCCTGTTCCCCGTCGGCCCGGTCACCCTGCTCTCCGGCGACACGGTGCCGGTCGGCGAGTCCGCCGTCCGGGCCCTGCTCGCGGCCGGCTACGTCAGCGTCTCGCTCGTCGGGCTCACCGCCGTCGGCCTGTTCGTCTCGACCCTCACCGAGATCCCCGTCGGCGCGATGGCCGCCACCGTCATCCTCGCGATCACCGCGCAGATCCTCGGCCAGATCCCGCAGCTGGAGTGGCTGCACCCGTGGCTGTTCACGAACTGGTGGCTCGGCTTCGGCGACCTGCTCCGCTCGCCGATCGCCTGGGACTCCTTCGCCTCCAACGCCCGCCTCCAGGCCGGCTGGGCCGCGGTCTTCGTCGCGCTGGCCTGGGCGCGGCTGACGACGAAGGACGTGCTCAGCTGACGGTCCGGCCCGCCCGGGGCGACACCGCGAGCAGCGCGAGGTCGTCGCGCTGCTCGGCGAGCGCGGTGAGCACCTGGAGGACGGCGTCGGTGACCACCTCGGCGCCCTCGCCCGCGGCGGCGACGACGGCCGCGAGGTGGTCCTCGCCGAACTCCTCCACCTCGTCGGCGTAGCGGGACCTCGCCTCGGTGACGCCGTCGGTGTAGAGGAGCAGGACGTCCCCGGGGTCGAGGTGGACGTGCGCCGCGTGCACCTCGACCGGCGCGAGGAGGCCGAGCGCCGTCCCCGGCACGCCGACCGCGCGCACCGCGCCGTCCCGGCAGCGCAGCAGCGGCTGCGGGTGGCCGCCGAGGACGACGACGGCGTCCACCCCGCCCCCCTCGGACGGCGTGAGCTGGCCGTAGACGACGGTGCAGAAGCGCTCGGCGTCGTCGGACAGCAGGGCCTCGTTGAGCGCCTCGACCACCTCGACGGCGCCGAGGCCCTGCGCGGACAGCGCCCGCACCGTGTGCCGGGCCAGCGCCGTGACGACGGCGGCGTGGACGCCCTTGCCGACGACGTCGCCCATGACGAACGCCCAGCGGCCCGGCCCGGCCGGGTGGACGTCGTAGAAGTCCCCCGACAGCTCGGCCCCGGCCGGCACCCAGCGGGCGGCGAGCTCGACGCCGTCGACGTCCGGCAGACTCGGCGGGCGCAGGCTGCCCGAGAGCGTCCCGGCGATCCGGGTCTGCTCGTCGAGCAGCGCGAGCAGCCGGGCCTGCGTCGCCCGGCTCGCCGAGACGTCGCGCAGGACGACGATCCGGCCCGCCTCGGCACCGTTCTCCAGGACGCTCGTCACCTGCACCGCGACGGTCGCCTCGCCGACGGTGAGGTCGGCCGTCGTCGTCGCCCGGCTCGTGTGCCGCCCGAGCACCGGGGCGAGGTCCGGCAGGCGGGTGACGAGCACGGTGCCGAGCACCTGGTCGCGGGTCACCCCGAGGAAGGTCTCGGCGGCCGGGTTGAGGTCCGCGACGTGTCCCGCGACGTCGACGACGACGACGGGGTCGGCGAGCCGGTCGACGACGACGGAGCGGGCCACCCGCAGCGCGCCGACGAGCCGGACCCGCATGATCCCCCAGACCGCGACGACGGCGAGGACGCCGAAGAGGAACGGCGACGGGTCGACGCTCGAGTCCGGCAGCCACACGAGGTAGACGAGGTTGCCGAGGAACGGCAGGAGGGACGCCGCGATGAGCACCGCGCCCTGCCGGCGGTGGGCCCGGGTCAGGCGCAGCAGGCGCGAGACGAAGAGGACGACGGCCCCGAGGAGCATGACGTAGAGGTAGATCGCCTGCGGCCAGAACAGCGGCCCGGAGTCCGGCACCGGCGTGCCGAGCACGTAGTCCTGCCCGGCCGGGTCACCCCGCTCGAGGGGGTAGTAGTGGACGAGGTCGTGCGTCGCGGGCACGGCGAGCAGCCCGACGACGAGGACGGGGTGCACGAGCAGGAGGGCGACGACGCGCGCGGGCAGCGGGCTGGAGTGCGCGGTGTAGCGCAGCACGAAGGCCCACAGGCCGGGGGCGAGCAGGACGATGCCGACGAACTTGGCCGCCGACCAGAACCGGGCGGTCGCCAGGTCCGGGCTCGTGAGCTCGAGCGCGTAGCACAGGCTCCACGTCCCGACGGCGAGGAGGCAGACGAGCAGCCCGGCGCTGCCGGGGATCTCCCGGCGCCGCCAGACGACGACGGCGAGGACGGCGTACGCCACGGCGGCGAGCGCGAGGGCGAGCCCCACGCCCTGCGACACGGCCATGGTTGCTCCCGGCTCCCGGCGTCATCCGTGGCACACGGTAACGCCGATCTGCCGCTGCGTGGCCGCACGATCCCTCGACCGGATCATCCGGGGCGCTGACGGGTCCGTCACACGCCCCTCACAGGTGCGGCGCGTCCCCGCTGCGGGTCCCGGCCACCTGGAAGCGACGGCCGGTCACGGTGTCGGCCGTGATCCGGACGAAGCGCTCCTTCGGGCTGGAGTTCCACGGGAAGAGGGGCAGGTCCTGGGCGTGGTAGATGTCCGGGAACCGGTCGAGGACCTCGGCGCCGCCCTTGACGACGACGCTCCACGCGGTGCCGTCGGCGGCGTGGTAGCCGTCGACCTCGAAGGCCACCCGCCCGGCGAGGACGACCTCGACGAGCTTGGTGCCCTCGGCGGAGCGGAACATCACGCAGTCCTCGTCGACGACGAAGTTCACGGGGAAGATGTCGACGTCGCCGGCGGCGGCGACGGCGAGACGGCCGACCTCGGCCTCGGCGAGCAGCGCGAAGCACTCGTCGCGGGTGAGGACGTCGACGGCACCGGACACCTCGATGTCGGGTGCGGCGGAGGGGGTGCTCACGGTGTCCATGCCTGAACTGTCGCGCGCCGGGGGCCGCGACCGCGGGGGGCGAAGGTCCCCGGCGCAGGCGCGTCCGGGTGACGTGCGCCGCGGGTCGGGTAGCGGTGCTCAGGCCCTGCGGCCCTGTCGTCGGGGACGGTACGGCTGCCACCCTGGCACCGAGAGGGGTCCGACATGAGCACCGAGCGCAGCACCGCCGCCCGCACCACCGCCGCCCGCACCGGTCCGCGGGGCCCCGACCCCGCGCTGGACGCCGCCCTGGCCCGCCTCGTCGCGGCCGGCACCCTCACCCCGGAGCAGGCCGCCGCGGTGCTGCGCG
>JBQGCR010000060.1:0-2818 GCA_052038585.1 Kineosporiaceae bacterium | reverse complement strand
TCACCCGGCTCCCGGCCGACCTGCCTGTGCCGGTGCTCTGCGTCCAGCACATGCCGCCGGTCTTCACGACCCAGCTGGCGAACCGGCTCGACGAGCTCTGCGCGCTGCGCGTCCGGGAGGCGGGTGACGGCGACGTCGTCGTCCCGGGCACGATCCTCGTCGCGCCCGGCGGGCACCACCTCGAGCTGCACCGCGGCCGCCGCGGCCTCGTCACGGCGCTGACCGACGGGCCGCAGGAGAACTTCTGCCGTCCCGCCGTCGACGTCCTCTTCCGCACCGCGGTCGCCGCCTGCCACGACGGCGTCCTCGCCGCCGTCCTCACCGGCATGGGCCGCGACGGGACGGCCGGCGCCCGGCTCGTCCAGGCGGCCGGCGGGTCGGTGTTCGCGCAGGACGAGGCGACGTCCGTCGTCTGGGGCATGCCGGGCTCGGTCACCAAGGCCGGCCTCGCCGACCGGGTCCTGCCGCTCGACCAGGTCGGCGCCGCACTGGCCGCCGAGGTCGCCTCGGCCGCGCGGGCGCCGTCCCGCGCCTGACGGCGCACCGACGCGCCGTGGGGCAGGATGCGGACGTGGACGACGACTGGCGGGCCCGCCGCACCGACGCCGCCGCAGCGCAGGCCGACCGGGCGGCCCGGGCCAAGGCGGCCGAGACCGTCCGCGCCCGGGAGCTCGTCGCCGGGTTCGTCGCGGCGGCCCGCGAGCGCGGGCTCGCGACGACGGACCTGCTCGCCCGGGCCGGGGACGGCTCGTCGACCTACCGCACCGGGCTCGTCGGCTGGTACCTGCGCCGCGACGGCTCGCTGGGGGTGACGACGGACGGCGAGTGGTACGTCCTCGTCGCCCCGCGCAGCCTGGCGTCACGGCTGCGCGGGGTGCGGCTCGAGGCGTCCGACCCGCCGGTCCAGGTGGGCGCCGGTGCGCGCGACGGCGAGTCGATCGCGCTCACCGCGCTGCTCGACCTGCGCCTGGCCGCCGGCGACGACTGGCCGCTGGTGCGCTGACCGCTGCCCCTGACTACAGATCCGGCGGCGGCAGGTACGTCGTCGTCGTCCGCAGGCCCAGCGGACCGGCGGCCGGGAACGGGACGACGTCCTGGGCGCAGACCGTCCCGGACGTCGGCGGGACCCCGCGGACGAGCCAGGACGTCACGACGTCCGTCGCGCACGTGCTGACGTTCGGGAACGCCGCCGTGTGGCCGTAGCCCTCGACGGTGACGAGCCGACCCCCGGGGAACAGCCGGGTGAAGGGAGCCGTCTGGCCGTACGGCGTCGCCGGGTCGAAGCGGGTGCCGATGACGACGACGTCCTGGGTCGTGGTCTGCCGGAACGGGCCGCGGAAGGCGTCCTCGTCGGACAGGCCCCAGAACTCGCACGGCAGGCCGACCCAGGCGCGGAAGCGGCCGAAGTACGGTGCGGTCCGGTCGGCGGCGTCGGCGACCCGCGGGTAGTCCTGCGGGCGGCGGGACTGCAGCGTGTCGACGCACAGGCTGGCGAAGGCGCCGCCGAGGGACGGGTAGTTCTCACCGCGCACCCGCGCACCGGCCGTGGACGACGTCTTCGCCAGCGCCGCAACGGCTTCGCCCGGCGCGCCCGCCGTCGCGACGACGGTGAGGAAGTCGGCGAGCGGGCCCCACTGCGCCGGGTAGTACAGGCTCTGGAAGGCTGTGACGACGGCGACCTGCTGGGTCACCGTGAGCGTCGTCCCGTCCGGCAGCGGCAGGACGGCGGGCTCGGTCAGGAGCCGGTCGAACAGGGCCGGCACCGTCGTCGCGGGGTCGCCGAGCGCGGCGAGGGAGCAGCGCTGCGGCCCGGCCTCGCGGCACTCGCGGGCGAACTGGCCGAAGGTCTGCCAGGCCGCCGGGCCCTGGCGGATCCGGACGCCGAGCGGGGTGTCGCGGGAGGCGTCGCCCGAGCCGATCCCGGTCCACGCGACGGGGTCCACGGCGCCGTCGAGCACCCAGCGCCCCACCCGGCCCGGGAAGAGCCGGGCGTACGTCGCGCCGAGGTAGGTGCCGTACGAGTAGCCGACGTAGTGCAGCTTCGCGTCGCCGACGGCGGCGCGCAGGAGGTCGAGGTCGCGGGCGACGTTCGCCGTCGACGCCGTCGCGAAGCGCTTCGGCGACGTGATCTGGCACTGCACGCCGAGCTCGACGGCCTGCGGCGTGAACCGGCGCTCCTGGGCCGGCGTCACCGGGTAGCCGTCACCGAGCAGCGTCGTCGCCGCCTCCTGCTCCGGGGTGCGGAAGCACGTCGCCGGACCGGACCGGGCGACGCCGCGGGGGTCGAAGCCGACGACGTCGTACCGCGCGAGCACCTGCGGGTCGTAGACGAGCGGCGCGGCCTGCTGGACGAAGTCGACGCCCGAGCCGCCGGGGCCGCCGGGGTTGACGAAGAGCGACCCGATCCGGCGGGCCGGGTCGGTGGCGGGCAGCCGGGTCAGGGCGATCGTCGTCGTCCCACCCGCGGGGAAGTCGTGGTCGAACGGGACGGCGACCTTGGCGCACTGGAAGGGTGCCGGCGCGTCCGCGCACGGACCCCACCGCACGCTCGACGCCACGCTCGACGACGGCGCCGGCTGCGCGGCCGGGGCGCCGGGCGCGGCCGTCGCGGCGGGAGCCAGCCCGCCGACGAGCGCGGCGGCCAGCGCCGAGGTGAGGACGAGCAGCGGACGACGACGCATGGAACCCCCAGGGACCGGCAGATTTGCGTCCAACCTGCCACAGCCGACGCACAGCGACCACCAGGGCACCGGATGAACGTCCCGCAGATCCCTCCCCCTCCCCCCGGTGATCATGAACGATCGACGGGTGATCATGA
>JBQGCR010000059.1:0-1743 GCA_052038585.1 Kineosporiaceae bacterium | reverse complement strand
CCTCAAGCCGGCCGACGGCCGGCCGGTGACCATGCCGACCCAGGACATGATCATCGGGCTGTTCCACCTGACCTCGCTCACCGAGGGCGGGGTGGGGGAGGGCCGCTCGTTCTCCTCGGTCGCCGAGGCGATCATGGCCTTCGACGCGCGCGAGCTGGACCTGCGGGCGCCGATCAAGCTGCGGGTGGCGGGCACGGTCGTGCCGCCGGCCGGTTTCGAGCGGGGCGAGGACTTCGTCGAGGGTCAGCCGTACGTGCTGACGACGACGCTGGGCCGCGCGCTGTTCAACGAGACGCTGCCGGTGGACTACCCGTTCGTCGACGTCGACGTGGACAAGAAGGTGCTCTCGGCGATCGTCAACGACCTCGCCGAGCGGTACCCGAAGGTCGCCGTGGCCGCGTCGCTGGACGCGCTCAAGGCGACGGGCTTCCACTGGGCCACGCGCTCGGGGGTCACGGTCTCGATCAGCGACGTCGTCACGCCGCCGAACAAGCCGCAGATCCTCGACGGGTACGAGGTCAAGGCCGACAAGGTCCAGAGCCAGTACGAGAAGGGCCTGATCACCGACGACGAGCGTCGTCAGGAGCTCATCGAGATCTGGAACCAGGCGACCAACGAGGTCGCCAAGGCGATGGAGGCCAACCTCCCCCGGACGAACTCCATCTTCAAGATGGTCTCCTCCGGCGCCCGTGGTAACTGGATGCAGATGCGCCAGATCGCCGGCATGCGCGGCCTCGTGGCCAACCCGAAGGGCGAGATCATCCCGCGCCCGATCAAGGCGAACTTCCGCGAGGGCCTGTCCGTGCTGGAGTTCTTCATCTCCACGCACGGCGCCCGCAAGGGTCTGGCGGACACCGCGCTGCGGACCGCCGACTCGGGCTACCTCACGCGTCGTCTCGTCGACGTGGCGCAGGACGTCATCATCCGCGAGGAGGACTGCGGCACCCAGCGGGGTCTGCCCATGCCGATCGCGGCGGAGAACGCCGACGGGACGCTGCGCCGGCACGACGACGTCGAGACGAGCGTGTACTCGCGCTCGTCGGCCCAGGACGTCGTCGTCGACGGCGAGGTCGTCCTGCCGGCGAACACCGACCTGGGTGACGTCCCGATCGACCTGCTGGTCAGCAAGGGCGTGCGCGAGCTCAAGGTGCGCTCGGTCCTGACCTGCGAGTCCAAGGTCGGCACCTGCGCGATGTGCTACGGCCGCTCGCTGGCCGCAGGCCACCTCGTCGACGTCGGCGAGGCGGTGGGCATCATCGCCGCCCAGTCGATCGGCGAGCCGGGCACGCAGCTGACGATGCGGACCTTCCACACCGGTGGTGTGGCCGGTGACGACATCACCCACGGCCTGCCGCGCGTGCAGGAGCTGTTCGAGGCCCGCACCCCCTAGGGCGTGGCCCCGATCAGCGAGGCCGCGGGCCGGGTGCGTATAGACGAGTCCGAACGTGCGAAGAAGTTCGTCGTCGTCGCGGACGACGGCTCGGAGGAGATCGCCTACCCGATCTCGCGCCGGGCCCGGCTGCGGGTCGAGGACGGCGGGCACGTCGAGGTCGGCGAGCAGCTGGTCATGGGTGCGGTGGACCCCAAGCAGGTCCTGCGCATCCTCGGCCCGCGCCAGGTGCAGATCCACCTCGTGGACGCCGTCCAGGAGGTGTACCGCTCCCAGGGCGTGTCGATCCACGACAAGCACATCGAGGTCATCGTCCGCCAGATGCTCAAGCGGGTGACGATCATCGAGTCCGG
>JBQGCR010000058.1:0-6288 GCA_052038585.1 Kineosporiaceae bacterium | reverse complement strand
CGGCGTCGACGGCGAGGTCAACCCGGACGGCGACGTCGAGCTGCCCGAGGCGCTCGTCGAGGCGTTCGACCTCGTGCCCTGCCTGGCCTGCGGGGCGGACCTGCTCAAGCCGGACGTCGTCTTCTTCGGCGAGACCGTGCCGCGGGGCGTCGTCGACGCCGCGCGCGCCCTCGTCGCCTCGGCGCGCAGCCTGCTCGTCCTCGGGTCGTCCCTGACGGTCATGTCGGGGTACCGGTTCGTCCTGCAGGCCGGCGAGCTCGGGCTGCCCGTCGCCGTCGTCAACGCCGGTCCGACGCGGGGCGACGCGAAGGCCGGGATCCGGCTCGACGTGCCGCTCGCCCCCGTGCTGCGCACGCTCGCCGAGCGTCTGGCCTCGTAGCGGACCGGCTCAGCCGCGCCGGGAGAGCGCGCCGGGCACCGCGTCGGCCGGCATGGGCCGGGCGAGGAGGAACCCCTGCACGGCGTCGCACCCGGCGAGGCGCACGGGGGACAGCTGCGACTCGTCCTCGACGCCCTCGGCGACGACGGACAGCCCGAACGCGTGCGCGGCGTGGACGACGAGGCGCAGCAGCTCGCGGGTGCCCGGAGCGGTCGCCGCGACGAGGCTGCGGTCGATCTTCAGGACGTCGGCGTGCAGGTGCTGCAGCTGCCCGATCGAGGTGTACCCGGTGCCGAAGTCGTCGATCCCGACCCGCACGCCCATGGCGCGCAGGTCCGCGAGCCGTTGCGGCACAGCCGGTCCCGCGACGAGCACGGTCTCAGTGACCTCGAGGACGAGCCGGTGCGGCGCGAGCCCCGAGCGGGCCAGGGCGTCCCGGACGGCGTCGATGAGGCCGTCGGTCGTCAGGTGCCGGCCCGAGACGTTGACGGCCACCGAGACGTCGTCGAACGCCTCGGCGTCCTCGGCGGTCCACGCCGCGAGCTGTCGCGTCGCCTCGCGCAGCACCCAGCGGTCGAGGGCGCACACGAGCGTCGACCGCTCCGCGACGGGGACGAACGCGCCGGGGGGCAGCAGGCCGAAGCCGGGCCGGTCCCACCGGACGAGCGCCTCGTAGCCGCGGGTGCGCCCGGAGACGACGTCGAGGACGGGCTGGTAGTGCAGGACGAGCCGGCCCGCGCCGTCCTCCTCCGCGAGCGCCGCGAGCAGCGCCCCCTCGACCTCGGCGCGCTCGGCGAGCTCGCGGCGCAGCGCCTCGTCGAAGACCTCGGACCGTCCGCGGCCGGCGCCCTTGGCGCGGTACGCGGCGGCGTCCGCCTCGTGGAGCAGCCCGGCGGCGTCCGTGCGGCCGTCGCGGGAGACGGCGACCCCGACGCTCGCGCCGACCGTCACCTCGCGCCCGGCGCCCGCCGGGTCGGGCAGCGGCACGGGCCGGTCGAGTTCGGCGACGAGCCGGTCGGCCAGGGCGACGAGGTCGTCCTCGCTCGCGACCTGCTCGACGAGGACGACGAACTCGTCGCCGCCGTGCCGGCCGACGGTGTCCCCGGCCCGGACGAGGCGGCGCATCCGGGCGGCGACCTCGCGCAGCACCGCGTCGCCCGCGTGGTGGCCGTGCGTGTCGTTGACCCGCTTGAAGTGGTCGAGGTCGACGTAGAGCAGCCCGACGAGGGAGCCGGACCGTCGCGCGCGGTGCAGCGCCGCCTCGACGAGCTCGAGCACCCGCGCGCGGCTGGAGACCTGGGTCAGCGGGTCGTGCGCCGCCTGGTGGGCGAGGTGGTCGGCGAGCCGGTCGCGCTCGCGGGTCGAGGCGCGGACCTGGACGACGAACCCGTACATCCGGGCGACGACGAGGACGACCATCGCCGTGGACGTGAGGACGAAGGCCCAGTCGTCGTGGTCGGCGCCGAGGAGCAGGCGGACGGCGAAGGTCGCCGGCGCGACGAGCACCGCCGTCGTCAGGGCGGCCAGGCGCAGCCGGGTGAGGTCGGCGGTGCCGTCGTCGTCCGCGTCGGTCAGCGCCGTCATCGAGGGGTGCAGCGCGGCGGCGCCCCACGCCACGTACGCCGCGAGCCAGCACAGGTCGAGCGCGGTCGAGCCGCTCACGGCGCCGAAGACGCTCGGCAGGGCGTAGACGGTGTCGGCGGTGACGAGCAGCAGGACGGCGGCGACGACGAGCCGGAACGCGGGCGTCCTGCTGCCCGACGTCGAGACGAGGAGCGCCAGGACGGCGAGCAGGAGCAGGTCGCCGACCGGGTAGGCGACGCCGACGAGCCGCGCGGCCCACGGCTGGTCGCTCGTCGCGAGCGGCTCGGCGAGCACCGTCCAGCACAGGAGGGACACGGCGAGGGTGGCGACGGCGGCGTCGAGGACCCGCCCCGCGTCGGTGTGCAGGCGCCGGGCGCGCACGAGCTGCCAGAGGCCCAGGGCGAGCGCGGGGTAGGCGGCGAGGTAGGCGGGGTCCGCCCAGGAGGGGAGGGGGACCGGCCCGGCCGCGTCGAGGACGTTCCACACGAGGTCGCCGACCGCCCAGCAGCCGAGGCCGAGCGCCGTGAGCCACCAGGCCGCGGGGGTCGCGGGCCGGTGCCGCCGGGTGCCGGCGACGATGGCGACGACGCTCGACGCGGCCGTGACGACGAAGACGGCCGCGGCCCACCCGCCGTCGGGTGCCAGGGCGTAGCCCAGGCCTCCGACCGCCCCGAAGAGGGCGTACGCCGTCCAGGCCGTCACCGGCGTGCCACCGTCACCGTCCGGTCGTCGGCATCGACCGGGGGCACCTTGACCCGTGGCGGTCGTGCGTCTCCGGACGATCTCCGGCCGTGCCAGGGCAAACAGGACACAACCGTCTGCGGCCGCCAATCATGCGGTCGGGCCGGGCGGGCGCGGAAGTTGTTTGCGCCGAACGGGTGACAAGGCGCCGTCGCGCGAGGTAGACATCCCTCATCCGTCGCGACGCACCTGCGTCGTCGCGAGTCACGTTCTGTCATCTCGGGGAGTGCTGTGCGACCCACGCATCGCGCGCGGAGATCATCCGCGCGCCGACTTCTGCCGCCCGTCCTCGCCTTCGCGGTCGCCGCCTCCGGCGCCGCGCTGGCCGGTCCGGCCTCCGCCGCCACGAGCGACGCGGCCGTCCCGAAGGGCGTCCCGTCCGCCGGCGCGGCCAAGGCCAAGGTCAAGGACACCCTCGGTGCCCACGACCGCGACCTGCTCGCGGCCGCGCAGGCCAAGGGCACCAAGACCGTCACCGTCATGATCGTCACCGGCCGCGGCAAGACCAAGGGCGTCGCCGGCCAGATCCGCAAGCTCGGCGGCTTCGTCGGCAAGACCGACGACAAGCTCGGCTACGTGCGGGCGACCCTGCCGACGTCGAAGGTGACCGCTGCGGCGGCCCTGTCCGACGTCGCCGCGGTCGACCTCAACGAGACGTACACGCTCGGCGACCCGGCCCCGGCCGGTGCCGGCACGGCGGCCGCCCCGGCCGCCGGCCCCGGCAAGGACACGCCGGCGTCGAACCCGTACATGCCGACGAACGAGACGGGCGCGGTCGCCTTCACGCAGGCCAACCCCCGCTTCGACGGCCGCGGGACGACGATCGGCATCCTCGACTCCGGCGTCGACCTCGGCCACCCGGCGCTCACGACGACGTCGACGGGCCAGCGCAAGATCGTCGACTGGGTCACCGCGACCGACCCGCTCCTCGAGGGCGACGCCACCTGGCGCGCCATGCTGACCCAGGTCAAGGGCCCGTCGTTCGACTACGCCGGCCAGACCTGGAAGGCCTTCCCGGGCACCTTCTTCGTCAACCGCTTCTCCGAGTCGATCACGGCCGGCAGCGAGCCGGGCGGCGACGTCAACCGCGACGGTGACACCACCGACGTCTTCGGCGTCCTCTACCGCGCGTCCGACCACGCGATCTGGGTCGACACCGACCAGGACGGCGACTTCACCGACGAGGCGCTCATGCGCCCGTACAAGGAGCGCTACCAGGTCAACCACTTCGGCACCGACGACCCGGCGACGGCGGTCTCCGAGCGCATGCCGTTCGTCGTCGAGTACCGCGAGGACGTCGACCTCACGCCCGCCGGCCTGCCCGGGCGGACGGCCGACTTCGTCAACATCGGCATCGTCGAGGCCGCGCACGGCTCGCACGTCGCCGGCATCGCCGCCGGGCACTCGCTCTTCGGCGGCGAGATGGACGGTGCCGCGCCGGGCGCCCGGATCGTCTCCTCGCGCGCCTGCTCGTGGGGCGGCGGCTGCACCGCCGTCGCGCTCACCGAGGGCATGATCGACCTCGTCGCCAACCGCGGCGTCGACATCGTCAACATGTCGATCGGCGGCCTGCCCGCGCTCAACGACGCGAACAACAGCCGCGCGATGCTCTACGACCGCCTCATCGAGGACTTCGGCGTCCAGATCTTCATCTCGGCCGGCAACTCCGGCCCGGGCATCAACACGGTCGGGGACCCGTCCGTCGCGACGAAGGTCGTCAGCGTCGCCGCGAGCATCTCCAAGGCGACGTGGAAGGCGAACTACGGCTCGGTGGCCAAGGCCCCGATGGCGCTGTTCAACTTCTCCTCCCGCGGTCCGCGCGAGGACGGCGGCTTCAAGCCGAACATCGCCGCACCGGGCTCGGCCATCTCCGCGATCCCGACGTGGCAGGAGGGGGCCGCGGTCCCCGAGGCCGGCTACGCGCTCCCGCCGGGCTACGGCATGCTCAACGGCACGTCGATGGCCTCCCCGCAGGCCGCCGGCGACGCCGCGCTCCTGCTGTCCGCCGCCTACGCCCGCGGCATCGCGACGACGCCCGCGCAGCTGCGCTCGGCGATGCTCTCGACGGCCAAGCCGATCGACGGCGTCCCCGCGTACGCGCAGGGCACCGGTCTCGTCGACGTCCCCGCCGCGTGGCAGCTGCTCCAGGCCCGCGTCGGCACGCCGCGCGAGTTCACCGTCTCCGCGCCCGTCTGCAGCCCGCTGTCCGGCTTCCTCGCGACGCCCGACCGCGGCACCGGCGTCTACAACCGCTGCGCCTTCGGCGAGGGCGGCCAGCGCGCCGGCGAGACGCGCAACTACCCGGTGACGATCACCCGCACGACGGGCCCGGCCGGCGCCGTCACCCACGACCTGTCGTGGATCGGCAACGACGGGACGTGGTCCGGCCCGTCGACGCTGACCCTGCGCCGCAACGCGCCGGTGACGATCCAGGTGACCGCCAGGCCGACCTCGTTCGGCGCGCACGGCGCGATTCTCGTCCTCGACGACCCGGCGACGAAGGGCAAGGACGCCTTCGTCCTCAACACGGTCGTCGCGGCCCAGCGTCTCCAGGAGCCGTCGTTCGGCTGGACGACGAAGGGCTCGGTGGCCCGCAACCTGTCGAAGTCCTACTTCGTCACGGTCCCCGAGGGCACCAAGGCGCTGCAGGTCAACCTCTCCGGCATCGCCACGCGCAGCCAGGTCCGCTTCATCGGCATCAACCCCTACGGCCTGCCGTCGGAGTCGACCGCCTCGACCGCCTGCTACACGAACTACTCGGACACCCGGGCGTGCAACCCGAACGTCCGCACCTACACCGACCCGATCCCGGGCGTGTGGGAGTTCGAGGTCGAGTCGCGCCGCACCTCGCCGTTCCTCGACAACCCGTTCACGCTCTCGGCCCAGCTCCAGGGCGTGACGGTGGACCCGGAGACGGTGACCCTGCCCTCGGTGAAGGTCGGCGAGCCGACCCCGGTCGAGTGGACGGTCCGCAACACGTACGGCCCGATCACCGTGACGCCGGCCGGCGGCCCGCTCGGCTCGGCCGAGGTGGCCCGCCCGACCATCGCCGACGGTGAGTCGCTCTCGTACACCGTCGACGTGCCGGCCGGGGCGTCCCGCCTCGACGTCGCGATCGGCAACACGTCCGACGCCGGTGCCGACCTCGACCTGTTCGTCGAGTTCGGCGGCGCCACCGTCGGCCAGAGCGCCGACGGCGACTCCGAGGAGTCGGTCTCCATCGCCAACCCGGCCGCCGGCACCTACACGGTGACCGTCGACGGGTACGCCGTCCCCGCCGGGACGACGGAGTTCGACTACCGCGACGTGTTCTACTCGGCCGCGCTCGGCTCGGTCTCCGTGCCGTCGACGCCGATCACGCTCGGCGCCGGCGAGTCGGCGACCCTCGCCGGCACCGTGACGGCCGCGGCCGTCCCGCCGGCCGGCCGCTCGCTCTTCGGCGAGGTCACGCTGAGCACGTCGTTCACCACCGGCGGCGGCGCCGTCGTCGGCCGCGGCTCGGTCGTCATCGGCGAGGTCACGCCGTAACGCTCGTCCGCCCCACCGGAGCGCCCCCCACCGCAGCCGCGGGGGGGGGCGCGCCG
>JBQGCR010000057.1:0-2452 GCA_052038585.1 Kineosporiaceae bacterium | reverse complement strand
CGCCTCGACCGCGCCGTGGTTGGCGTAGGCGTGCGGCACGTCGCCGGGGAACGCGGCCGCGTCGCCGGCCGCGAGGTCGACCACCTGGCCGCCGGCCTCGAGCCGGACGGTCCCGGCGGTCACGTGGAGGAGCTCGCGGGTGCCGGCGGCGTGCTGCTCGCTCGCGTGCCGGTCGCCGGGGGCGAGCGTCCAGTCCCAGAGCTCGACGACGTCCGGGGCCTCGGTCCCGGCGACGAGCACGCCGCGGCCGCCGTGCGTCCCGGCCCACAGGGTGGCGCCCTGACCGGCGCGGGTCACCCGGACCGCGGCCGCCTGCGGGGGCTCGACGAGCGCGGGCAGCCCGATCCCCAGGGCGTCGCTGATCCGCAGGAGCGTGCCGACGCTCGGGTTGGCGCTGCCCTGCTCGACGTTGACGACCATCCGCCGGCTCACCCCGGCCGCGCCGGCGAGCTGGTCGAGCGTCCAGCGCCGGGCCTGCCGGGCCTGGCGCACCCGGCCGCCGATCGCGGCGGCGAGGGCGGGGGCGTCGTCCGTCGTCGTCATGCCCGTCACCGCCCGACGAGGGTCAGCGCCGCGTCGACGACCGCCCCGGCGTCGATGCCGTGCAGGGCGTGGGCGTCGGCGATCGTCGAGGACTGGCCGAAGTCGGTGACGCCGAGGCAGCGCACCCGGTCCCCGCGGGCACCGGCGAGGAAGGCGAGGGTGTGCGGGTGCCCGTCCTGCACCGTGACGAGCGGCGCGGGCGCGTGGCCCGGGAAGAGCTCCTCGAGGATGCCGGAGCCCGGGCCGGCCGTCCGGGAGCCGCGCTGCTGGAAGGACCGGAACACGAGGTCGGGGCTCGTGAGGCAGACGACGCCGGCCCGCACCCCGTGTGCCGCAAGGCTTCGCGCGGCGTCGAGGACCTCGGGCAGGATCGCGCCGACGCCGACGAGGGTGACGTCGTCCTGCGTCGCCGGGTGCGGGCTCAGCCGGTAGCCGCCCGCGACGGCCTGGCGGCGGCGCCGTTCGAGGAGCGCGGCGTCGTCCGGGAGCGCGGCGAGCGCCGGGTCGAGCGGACGGGTCGAGAGCCGGAAGTACGACGACGTGCCACCGGGAACGCCGACGAGGCTCATGGCGTGGAGGAAGGTCCACTCGAGGTCCTGCGCGAAGGCCGGCTCCCACGCGATGCAGCCGGGCTGCTCCAGACCGATCGACGGCGTCGTGATCGACTGGTGCGCACCGCCTTCCGGCGCGAGCGTCACCCCGGACGGCGTCCCGACGAGGATCGACTGGCCGCCGGCGTAGATCCCGTAGGACCACGGCTCCAGGGCCCGGGAGACGAACGGGTCGTAGATCGTCGCGACGGGGACGAGCCGCTCGCCCCAGCGCGACCACGTCGTGCCGAGCTCGCCGAGCAGGCCGACGAGGTTGACCTCGGCGATGCCGAGCTCGATGTGCTGCCCGGTCTCGCTCTCGGCCCAGCGCAGCACCCGCTCGGCGTCGTCGGCGAACCAGTCGCGGCGCTCCTTGACCGACCAGACGCCGGTCTTGTTGATCCAGCCGCCGAGGTTCGTCGACGACGCGACGTCCGGGCTGCACGTGACGACGCGGGCCGCCGCCTCGGGCGCGTCGCGGACGAGGTCGGCGAGGAGGCGGCCCAGGGCGGCCTGCGTGGAGATCGGCTTGCGGTAGGGGTGGCCGAGGGTCGTCGGGACGCGCAGCGGCGGCGGCGTCCGGACCGGGTCCCGGCGCAGCGCCCCGGCGCGGGCCGCGCACAGCACGGCCTCGGGGCCGTCGGGGTCGAACGGCGCCCAGGGGTCGTCGAGGTCGGTGCCGCAGTCGGCGGCGAGCCGGCGCATCTGCTCCTCGGTGAGCAGCGCCGAGTGGTTGTTCGGGTGGCCCTCGGTCGCGAGCCCGCGTCCCTTGACGGTGTAGGCGAACACGACCGTCGGGCGGTGGGTGTCGACCGTGTCGAAGGTGTCGCGCAGCAGCCCAAGGTCGTGCCCGCCGAGGTCGCGCACCGCCCGGGCGAGGTCGTCCGCCGCCAGGCCGCCGACGAGGGACCGCAGGCCCTCGTCGTCCTGCCCGGCGAGCAGGCGTGCCGCGACGTCGTCGTCCGGCACGCGGAGCATCCGCTGGTACTCCTCGTTGGGCATCTCCTCGAGCCGCCGGCGCAGGGCCGCACCGCCGGGCCGGTCGAACAGCGACGAGACGTAGCGGCCCCACTTGAGGGTGACGACCTGCCAGCCCGCCGCGGTGAACATGCCGGCGAGCCGCTCGATCTGGATGTCCGGGACGACGCGGTCGAGGCTCTGCCGGTTGAGGTCGACGACCCAGAGCAGCTCGCCGAGCGAGGCGACCTGCGGGTCCGCGACCGCCTCCCAGATGGCGCCCTCGTCGAGCTCGGCGTCACCGAGGAGGCTGACGAAGCGTCCGGCGGGCGGGGCGTCCGGGACGTGCGAGCGGACGTACC
>JBQGCR010000056.1:0-5582 GCA_052038585.1 Kineosporiaceae bacterium | reverse complement strand
GGAGCCGGCGTTGAGCATGGCGCGCAGCGTCGTCCACGCCGACCACAGCCGCTCGGCGGGGTACGGCGGCGGGACGGGGTCGACGACGGCGCCGAGCTCGGCGAGCACCGCGAGGCCCTCCTCGCAGGCGGTGAGGATGCCCGGTTCGGTCGGGTAGGCGCCGCCCCAGTCCGCGAGCCACCCCACGCGCAGGCCGCGCACGTCGGCGTCGAGCAGCTGCGAGTACGGCTGCGCCGCACGGCCGAACGGCATCTGCGGGTGCGGTCCGGCGAGCACCTCGAGCAGGTGCGCGACGTCCTCGACGGTGCGGCCCATCGGCCCCTCGGTCGACAGCGTCGACAGGAACGCCTCTCCCCCGGGCTGGTTCGGCACGAGCCCCCACGTCGGGCGGAAGCCGTAGACGTTGCAGAACGCCGCGGGGTTGCGCAGCGACCCCATCATGTCCGAGCCGTCGGCGACGGGGACCATCCGCGCGGCGAGCGCGGCCGCCGCACCGCCGGAGGACCCGCCGGCGCCGCGGGACAGGTCGTAGGGGTTGCGGGTCACCCCGTGGACCGGGTTGAAGGTGTGGCTGCCGTGGCCCCACTCGGGGGTGTTCGTCTTGCCGACGAGCACGGCGCCGGCCGCCTTGAGCCGCTGGGCGACGAGGTCGTCCGTCGTCGGCACGTGGTCGGCGTACAGCGGTGAGCCCCAGGTCGTCCGGATGCCCTCGGTCGCGACGAGGTCCTTGACGGCGATCGGCAGCCCGTGGAGCCAGCCGGTGGGCTCGACGTCGTCGAGCGCCCGGGCCTGCGCGAGGAGGCGCTCGCGCGAGGGCATGGAGACGACGGCGTTGACCGCCGGGTTGACGGCGTCGATCCGGTCGAGGAAGGCCGCGACGACCTCCGAGGGCGCGACCTCGCCGGAGTGGACGAGGCGCGACAGGTCGCTCGCGCTGAGCTCGACGAGGTCGGCGCCCGGGTCGCGGCGCGGGTCGGCGGTCACCGGCACATCCTGCCCCGCCGGGGCGCCGTGCGGGCGGCGTGCGTGCCCGACGCGCCGGGGCGCCGGCGCCATCTGCGGTCGCCGTTCCCGTCCGGGGGCCGGAGGATCGCCTCGCCAGGCGGAACCGGCCGGCGACGCAGCGTGAGGGACGAGGGGTACCCATGGCGCAGACGACGCAGACGAACACCGACAGGGCGCCCGAGCTCAAGCGGGCCCTCGGCCCCGGCCTGCTCCTGCTCTTCATCGTCGGCGACATGCTCGGCACGGGCATCTACGCCCTGACGGGCCAGGTGGCGGCGGAGGTGGGCGGTGCGGCGTGGCTGCCGTTCCTCGTGGCCTTCGCCGTCGCCGCCGTCACGGCGCGCTCGTACCTCGAGCTCGTGACGAAGTACCCGCAGGCCGCGGGCGCCGCGCTCTACGTGCACAAGGCGTTCGGCATCCACTTCCTCACGTTCATCGTCTGCTTCACGGTCATGTCGTCGGGCATCACGTCGGCCAGCGCCGCGGCCCGGGCCTTCGCCGCGAACCTCACGACCGGGCTGGGCCTGGACGCCGGCAACGGCACGATCCTCGCCGTCGCCCTGGGCTTCATGCTCTTCGTCATGCTCGTCAACCTGCGCGGGGTGGCCGAGAGCGTGAAGCTCAACGTCGGCCTCACGCTGGTCGAGCTGACGGGCCTGGTCACCGTCGTCCTGCTCTCGCTGTGGTTCTTCGCCGGCGGCGGCGCGGACTTCTCCCGGGTCGTCGCGTTCGAGACCCCGGACGACAAGAACGTCTTCCTCGCGGTGAGCACCGCGACGTCGCTCGCGTTCTTCGCGATGATCGGCTTCGAGGACTCGGTGAACATGGCCGAGGAGACGAAGGACCCCTCGCGGATCTTCCCGAAGGTCATGCTCACGGGCCTCGGGATCGGCGTCGTCGTCTACGTGCTCGTCTCGATCTGCGCCGTGGCGGTCCTGCCGGTGGGTGACCTGTCCTCGACCGAGACCCCGCTCGTCGCCGTCGTCGAGCGGGCCGCTCCCGGCTTCCCGGCGAACGACCTCTTCCCGTTCGTCGCGATGATCGCCGTCGCGAACAGCGCGTTGCTCAACATGCTCATGGCCTCGCGGCTGCTCTACGGGATGAGCCGCCAGCGGGTGCTGCCGCCGTTCCTCGCGCGGGTGCTGCCGGGCCGGCGGACGCCGTGGGCCGGCATCGTCGTCACGACGGCGATCTCGTTGGGCCTCATCGTCTTCGTGTCGCTGGACCCGGAGAACCCGGTCGTCGCCCTGCTCGGCGGGACGACGAGCCTGCTCCTGTGCGCGGTGTTCACGCTCGTCAACGTCAGCGTCCTCGTGCTGCGCCGGGACACGGTCGAGCACGAGCACTACCGCGCGGGCACCGTGCTGCCGGTCGTCGGTGCCGTCGCGTGCCTGTACCTCACGCTGCCGTGGTCGTCCGGCCGGCCGGGCCAGCAGTACGAGATCGCCGCGGTGATGGTCGGCATCGGCGTCGTCCTGTGGGTCGTCACGTGGGTGTCGAACCGGGCGCTGCGCGCCCAGCGGACGTTCCTGCGGGACCCGAGCGACCTGTCCGGCTGAGGTCACCTGCCCGGCTGGGTCCCCCCGCCTCAGGGCGCCCCGGGACCGCGGCGCGCCGGCTCGGGCGGGACGACGTGCCCGCTGACCCAGAGCATCGGGTAGCCGTAGTAGCCGTAGAGCATCGAGGCGTCGTCGACCCGGTCGGCGAGGTCCGGGTCGTACTCCGGTGCGCCGGCGAGCCGTTCGCGGGTGAGGTCGACGACGACCCGCTCGTCCTCGACCGCGGTCACGGCCTCGACGGGGACGTAGGAGTGCGTCCGCCCGATGCCGAGCACCCCGCCCGTCGCGAGGTCGAGCATCCGCACCCGCCCCTCGCCGGTGTCGACGAGGAGGTCGGCGACGGTGCCGAGGTCCTCCCCGTCGACGTCGACGACCGTACGGCCGCGGACGTCGTCGTCCGGCTCGGCGACGGTGCGTCCGTCGTCGCCGAGCCGGGTCAGCACGACCGGTCCACCTGCTGTCTGCGGCGTGTCCATCGCTGTGGCGTACCCCGATCGGACCGGCTCAACCGTCCGGGGCGCGACCGCGTCAGGCCGGCCGCGCGGGGGCGGGCTCCTCGGCGCGCAGGGCGAGGGTGACCTGCGCGGCGGTCACGAGGCCGGACTCCACCGCGAGGTCGCCGAGGCGGGTCCACGGCCGGTCGGCCGTCGCCTGCTCGTCGAGCAGCGCGTCGAGCTGGTCCGGCGTGAGCAGGCCGCGCGCCACGAGCACCTCGCCGACGCGGCGCTGCACCGGCACCGGGTAGGCGCGCTGCGCGGGGACCCGTGCGACGTGCGCCGCCGGGGTCGCCTCGGGCGCGCCGGCCCGGACCGCGCCGCGGACGCGCAGGGCCTGCAGGCCGAGCCCGACGACGGGGGCCACGCACGTGACGACGGTGAGCGCCGCCCACAGGTACAGCGACCACCAGTGGTGCCCGGCGAGCGCGCCGACGACCATGCTCGCGCCGGCGAGCAGCGCCCAGCCCAGGTGCGGGCGGAAGGTGCGCCACGTGTCGCTCGTCGCCGACGCGCCCTTGGCGGTGACGACGTAGGCGAGCGGGCGGCCGGCGAGCTGGGCCGCCGCCGCCGCGACGTAGACCGGCGCGGTGACGAGCTCGAGCGCCATCCCGGTAAGCCCCCACGAGCGGCGCTCGTGCTCGACGAGGTTGAACCGCCGGGTGAACTGGAACGTCGTGAAGCCGCTGACGAGCGTCGTGAGGAACAGGCCCGCCCACACCGAGGCGGGCAGCGCCGTCGCGTTCACCCCGCCGACGAGGTAGAGCACGCTCAGCGCCACACCCGCGACCCAGGACAGCGCCGTCGTCGGGTAGTGCAGCTGCAGCGCGACGAACGTCCAGCGCTGCCCGCGCTCGGGCATCCGGGGGAAGGAGCGGGGCGAGTGCTGCCGGACGATCTCCCAGATGCCGTACGCCCAGCGCTTCTGCTGGCTGAAGAAGTCGGCGTACGTCGCCGGGCCCTCGCCGACCGCGAGGACGTCGGGGGTGTAGACGCCGCGCCACGTGTTGCCCGTCGCGGGGTTCGTCGCGCCGTAGACCGCCATCGAGGTCAGGTGGTCCTCGATGATGCAGTCCTGGTAGCCGCCGATCTGGGCGAACGCGGCCGGCCGGTAGAGGTGGTTCGTGCCGATGAGCAGCGGTGCGCCACGCCCGTTCCCGCCGCGCTGGATGACGCCGTGGAAGAGGTAGGCGAGCTCGGCCGCGCCGCGCGCGACGAAGGACTCGCCGAGGTTGGCGTAGACCTGCGGGGCGACGACGAAGGCGGTGTCGGCGTCGGCGAAGTACCCCAGCGTCCGCTCGAGGAAGTTCGGGTACGGCACGTGGTCGGGGTCCATCTGGGCGACGACGTCGTAGCTCGCCTCGTGGACCGAGCGCCACGCGTTGTGGTTGCCGTGCTTCGTCCGCGCCCGGAACTCCCCCGACGGCTGGTTCCACTCGTCTCGGCCCTTGCGGCTGAAGTGGCGCACGCCGATCGCCGCGCAGCGCCGGCGCACCTCGGGGTCGTCCCCCTCGTCGAGCAGCCAGACGTCGACCGGGCCGTCGTGCCGGACGCGCTTCATGGCCCGCAGCGTCGTCATGACGAGGTCGACGGGCTCCTTGCCGGGCACGATCGTCGTGAGCAGGGCCACCCGCAGCCCGGGCGGCACGGGCATCGGCAGCGGGTCGCGCGCGCCGGAGGCGAAGTACGTCAGCGCCCACGTCCGCACCGCGGACACGAGCTGGATGAGGACGACGAGGGCGACGGCGACGCCGGTCAGCCCGGTCCGCAGCCACGCGAGCGGGCCCTCCCCGTGGGGCAGCGCGGGCAGGTTGCCCGGCAGGACGAGGGCGACGGCGAGGCCGAGCGCGACGACGACGTGCAGCCCGCCCATCGCGAGCATCGCGGCGTGCTGGCGGCCGGTGAGCACCCTGCGGTAGCGCACGCGCGGCGCCGCGCCGTCGGTGCCGGGCTCGACCCGCCCCGCGATCTCCGTCGCCGTGCGGCCGTACAGCCGCCCGGGGACCCGTCGTTCGACACCGTTCCAGGCACGGGGCGGCACAGCGCCGTCCATCGTGGGACCACCCGTCCGGGACGTCGCGGTGCGCCGGGCCGTCCGGCGCGGCACGTCCCGCTCTCCCTGAACACTGCGGTCGGGACGAGCCGGACGATGAGCCCTCGGAGGGCTTTTCACCCCCGTGCCGGTGCGATCCCCCGAACGGGGGCATCCGCGGCGGTCAGAGCAGCCCGACGAGCTCGTCGACCGCGAGCACGGCGAACAGCAGCGCCGCGCCGGCGAGCAGGGTGTTGCTCACGATCCCGTTGCGGTGCTCGCGGGGCACCGCGCGGCTGTTGAGCAGCCGCAGCAGCGTCCCGGCGAGGAACGGCATGAAGAGCGAACCCAGTGCGCCGTAGGCGACGACGAGCGCGAAGGGCCGGTCGAGGAACAGCAGGAGCATCGGCGGGAAGGTCAGCCACAGCAGGTAGGCCCGGAACGCGGGGCGCCTCTGCTCCTCGCCGACGACCGGCCGCTCCCGGCCGCGCA
>JBQGCR010000055.1:0-2619 GCA_052038585.1 Kineosporiaceae bacterium | reverse complement strand
TGTCGGGGGTGGCCAGCTTCTCGGTGTAGCGCTCGCTGCGGTGCACCCAGGCGACCGGCAGGTCGTCACCGGAGGTGGCGGCGCGCCGGATCTGCTCGGGCGTGATCGGTAAATAGGGGTGCTCGTGCAGCTCGGACCCGGCGATGACGGGCGTCCACTCGTCGAGCAGGCCGACGATCGTGCGGATCAGGCGGGTCTTGCCCTGGCCGCGCTCGCCGAGCAGGACGACGTCGTGGCCGGCGAGCAGGGCCCGCTCGAGGTCGGGCAGGACGGTCTCGTCGAAGCCGACGACGCCGGGGAACCGGGGGCGGCCGTCGCGCAGCCGCTCGAGGAGGTTCTCGCGGATCTCGTCCTTGACGCTGCGGTGCACGTGCCCGCAGGCGCGCAGCGCCCCGAGCGAGGTCGGCAGGTCGGCAGGCCACGGCGGTGGTGCGGGAGCAGGGGCTGGGGTGGAGGAGGGGTGCAGGGGTCCGGCGGCAGACGCGCTCACCCCCCGACGCTACGTCGCGCTCCCCCGCGACCGCATCCGGGAACCGGGAGGTCCGCTGGTCCCGCCCCGCCGCGGCGCCCGGAACCGTAGGCTTCGTGCGTGCCCACCGCCGTCCGAGACCACCGCGACGAGCGCCCCGGCTTCTGGGAGCTCGTCGGCCGGCTGTCCGCGGCCCAGAAGACGACGGTCGGCATCCCCGCCTACTCGCGGTGGGTCAACCGGCCGGTGGGCCGGCTCATCACGGCGGCCGCGTTCCGCAGCGGCCGGACGCCGAACCAGGTGACGGCGGTCAGCGCGCTGTGGAGCCTGGCCGCGATCGTCCTGCTCGCCGTCCTCGGGCCCGCCTGGTGGGTCGGGCCGCTCGTCGCCGGGCTGCTCGTCGTCGGCTACGCCTTCGACTCCGCCGACGGCCAGCTCGCGCGGCTGCGCGGCGGCGGGTCGGCGGCCGGCGAGTGGCTCGACCACGTCGTCGACATCGCGAAGATCTGCGCGCTGCACCTCGCGGTCGGCCTGTACCTGCTGCGCGCGGGCAGCGTCCCGGACGCCGTCGCGCTCGTCGCCCTCGGCTACTGCGTCCTCGCCGTCGTCGCGTTCTTCGGCTGGCTGCTCTGCGAGCAGCTCGTCGAGGTGCACCGGCTGCGCAGCGGCGCGCCGAAGCCGCCGCCGCCCGCACCCGCCCCCGGCGCGCGGGCGCTGCTCAAGCTGCCGCTCGACTACGGGGTGCTCTGCCTGACGTTCCTGCTCGTCGGCGTGCCCGAGGTGTTCGCGCTCGTCTACGGCGCGCTCTTCGCGGCCTACCTCGTCTACACCCCGCTCGCGCTGCGGCAGTGGTTCCGCCGTCTCACGGCCCTGGGCTGAGCCCGGGGCGGGACGGTCTCAGGCCCCGGCCATCCGGGCGATGTTCGTCCGGATCGACGACGTCGACGTGCGGACGGTGTACGGCAGGTAGACCACCTCGACGCCGACCGCCGCGAAGTCCCGCTCGAGCTTGTCGCCCTTGGCGGTCCCGCGCCAGTCGTCCCCCTTGAAGATGAGGTCGAAGGGCATGACGCGCCACGTCTCGATCTTGTCCGGCACGGTCTCGGCGTGCACCTGGTCCACGTACCGGCAGGCCGCGACGATCTCGAGCCGGTCGGCGAGCGGGACGACGGGCTCGACGCCCTTGGCCAGGAGCGCCATCTCGTCGGAGACGACGCCGGCGACGAGGTGGTCGCACATCGAGCGGGCGTGGCGCAGCAGCCGGACGTGCCCGACGTGGAACAGGTCGAACACCCCCGGCGCGTAGCCGATCGTGGCCCGGGCCGTCACCGCACACACCCCTCCCCGGACCACTGGCGGTCGATCCGGAGGCAAACGCTAGTCAGCGGGGCGGGGACCCGCAGCCAAACACCGGATTGTGACGTCGCGACTACGGTGCGTCCATCGCGGGGTCGGCGGGGAGCCGCTGCGGCACGTCGGCCCGCCATCCCGTCACCCGCTCCGGGGGCTTCCCGCAGGACGCGGGCCGGTCGGGCAGCGCCACCTGCCGGACCGTGACGCGCCAGGTCGCCCCGGTGCCGCGCCACGTCGTCACGCCGTCACGCACCCCGCCGTCCACCGGCGTGAACGCGTCGAGCGCCGCCTCGCCGGTCGCCGCGCGCAGCGCGGCCTCGGCCGCCTGGAGCGGCGGCGGCAGGTGCAGCCGGCCGCGCAGGAGACCGGGGACGACGGCGCCCGCGGCGCGCGCGGCGAGGAGCGCGTCGACGTCGTCGACGCCGACCCGGCCGTAGCAGAGCCCCTCGGGCAGGGCGAGGACGACACCGGCGAGGCGGTGGCCGCCGGAGTGCGAGATCTCCCACACGTCGTCCGGGTGGAGCCGGGAGAACCGTTGCGCGAGAGGGCGACCGAGGCGAGCGCAGCACGCGTCACGGGTGCCGTGGGTGCACACGGCCCACACCGCGCCCGCGCTCGACCAGCCCGCTGGGACGCCCGGCGCCGCGGTGAGCGCGGCCCAGTCGAGCGTGTCGAGGTCGTCGGCGCCGCGCAGGCTCGTCGTCGCCGCCCAGCCGCCCGGCCCGCCGCGGGCGACGACGACGGTCGGCCCGGGGGGCGGGCCGCCCGCCCGCCGGGGGCGGGGGCGGCGCCCGAGG
>JBQGCR010000054.1:0-2543 GCA_052038585.1 Kineosporiaceae bacterium | reverse complement strand
CGCCGACCAGGAGTCGTTCTCCTGGAACGGTTCCTGGTCCGCCGTCGTCGACCTCGCCGCGACCGAGACGCTCGTGCGTCGGTCGGTCACGCGGGGCGACGCCGCGCGCTGGACCGTGCCGGGGCGCGACCCGTCCCACGCCGTGACCGTCGGCGTCGTCACCGCCCGCGGGCCAGGTGCCGGGGTGCTCGCCGTGGACGTCGACGGCGTCCGGGTGCGCACCGTCGACCTGCGGTCCGCCGGTGTGCGGCCGCGGCTGCTGGCCGCCGTCGTCCCGGCGCGCGAGGGGTCCGTCGTCGTCGTCCGCAACGTCACCCCGGCGGGACGGGCCCAGCGCGAGGTGCGCCTCGACGGCGTGACCACCCTGGGCACCCGGTACGCCGTGCTGCCTGCGAGCGAGGTCGCCACCGCGCCGCTCGAGCCCCCGGCCGTGCCCGGCGTCGTGGTCCTCCCCGCGGTCGGCAGCGTCCTCGCCGCGACCCCGAGGTCCATCGCCGTCGACGTCGTCGGCCGCAGCGACTCGTGCGCCGCGGGATGCACGATCGCCCTCGACGGCCGGACGTTCCCGCCGTCGTCGACACCGCTGCTGCAGTGGACGGCGCCGAGCTCCTCGAGCGTCCAGACGCGGTCGGTGCGGCGCACGCTGACGCCGACGTCCCTCGACGCGTTCGTCCTCGAGCAGGGCCGTGACCGTGTCGCCGGGACCCCGGTGCTCTCGGGTCGCTACCTCGCGGAGACCGTCGTCCAGGCCTCCGACGGCTGGACGAGACACGCTGCGGCGCATGCGGTCTCGGGCTCGACGCTGCGGACGGCGACGCGCGGTGCGGGCGTCACCTACCGGGTGACGTCGGCGACCGTCGGGCGCGCGCTCGGCGTCGTCGCCCGCACCGGGCCGGACGCCGGCGTGCTCGCCGTCCTCGTCAACGGCACGCTCGTCGAGACGGTCGACCTGCGCGCGCCGTCGTCGTCACCGCGCACCGTCGTCGCGTCGGTCGCCGTCCCGAACCACGGGCGCATCACGCTCGTCAACCGGACGCCGGCCGAGCGGGCCGGGGCGGTCGTCGACCTCGACGGCCTCGCGCTCGTCGACGCGCCGGACGACGTCGCCTGAGGTCGGCGCCGCGGCGACGGCGTTGCGCCGCAGCGGGTCAGGGCGTCCCGGCGAAGACGGCGTACCCGCGCTGGGCCCGGCCGCCGACGGAGGTGAACAGGCCACCGGCGTAGACGTTGGCCGAGTCCGCGGCCAGCGCCCACACGCCGAGCGCCCCGCCCTTGGCCTGCGGCGACCAGGACGTCAGGGCCCCGTTCGAGGCACGCAGCGAGGCGAAGTACGGGCGGGAGACGGCGGGGCTGCCGGCGACGACGAAGTGGCCGCCGAGGTAGACCTCGGACGAGGACGCGACGATCGCCTGGGTGTTGCCGTCGAAGCCGACCTGCGTCCAGCGCGGCCGGACCGAGCCGGTGCCGGACGTGGGGAAGGCGAAGACGGTGTTGCGCTCGGTACCCGTGTAGAGGGTCGCGCCGTCCGGGCTCAGGGCGATGGTCACGGCGTTGCCGCCGGTCACCGCCGGCACCCATCCCGTCGCGGCGCCGGTCGCGGCGGTGAGCGCGGCGACCGCCGTCCGGCTCTGCCCGCCGACGACGGTGAACGCGCCGCCGGCGTAGACGACCGCGCCGTTCGGGGAGACCTTGACCTCGTTGACCGGGCGGTTCGGCTGCGGGTTGAACGCCGCGTCCAGAGCGCCCGTCGAGAGGTTCACGGCTGCGAGGCGCTTGCGCGACGTGCCGGCGATCCCGGTGTACTTGCCGCCGACGTAGAGGCGGCTGCCGACGGCGGCCAGGGCCCGGACGGCGGCCGGCTCGCCGCTGACACCGACCACGTCGGCGCGGAAGCCGCTGCGCAGCGCACCCGTCACGGCGTCGACCGCCGCGAGGTTGCTCCGCGCGACGCCGTTGACGGTCGTGAAGACGCCGCCGAGGTAGAGCGTCCGGCCGTCCGGGGAGAGCGCGAGCGCGTCGACCTTGCCGTTCGTCCGGGCCACGAAGCCCGTGTCCACGCCGCCGGCCGAGGTGGCCGCGGCGACGTTCTGCCGGGACAGCCCGCCGAAGGTGGTGAAGGTCCCGCCGAGGTAGGTGCGGGTCGCCGACCGGGCCAGGGCGTAGACCCCGCCGTCGGTGGCGGCGACGCCGGTCCTGGCGAGGGCCGAGACCGCGGCCGAGGCCGGGGCCTGGCCGAGCGCGAGCATCGGGACGACGGCGAACGACGTGAGCAGGTGGCGGCGGCGCATGCTCTCACTTCCGGACGGGCGGGCAGGACCAGGGCAGTCTGCCCTGACATGTCCGGGTCCGATCAAGGCAACCCGGTGTCTCATCTCGCGGCTTGACGTTCCCTTAGGACTGGCTTGACCTGCCCGCCGGGCTGACCGCGCCGCTACGGTAGCCTGGCTCCGGACCGCCTCCGGCGTGCCTGCCCTCGTAGCTCAGTGGATAGAGCAACGGTTTCCTAAACCGTGTGTCGGAGGTTCGATCCCTCTCGGGGGCAC
>JBQGCR010000053.1:0-13196 GCA_052038585.1 Kineosporiaceae bacterium | reverse complement strand
CATGGACCTCATCGAGGAATTCGAGGTTTGGCCCGTGGTAGAACGAGGTCGACCCCTCGACCTGGCGCCTCACGGTCACGGGGATGGTCGACAACCCCTTCGAACTGACCTACGACGAGATCCTGGCGATGGACCAGGTCGAGGAGGCGGTCACGCTCTCGTGCGTCTCCAACGCCGTCGGCGGCGACCTCGTCGGCAACGCCGTGTGGCTCGGCCTCCCCGTCGCGCCGCTGCTCGCGCAGGCCGGGGTGAAGGCCGGCGCCGACATGGTCCTCTCGACGAGCGCCGACGGGTGGACCTGCTCGACGCCGCTCGAGGCCCTGACCGACGGGCGGGACAGCCTGCTCGCCGTCGGGATGAACGGCGAGCCGCTGCCGGTCGAGCACGGCTTCCCGGTGCGCCTCGTCGTCCCCGGGCTCTACGGCTACGTCAGCGCGACGAAGTGGGTCGTCGACCTGGAGGTGACCCGCTTCGACGCCGTCACCGCGTACTGGACCGACCGGGGCTGGTCCGAGCGCGGGCCGGTGAGGACGGCGTCCCGGATCGACGTCCCGCGGTCCGGGCGCCGGGTGCAGGCCGGGACGGTCGCCGTCGCCGGCGTCGCCTGGGCGCAGCACCGCGGGATCCGGCGGGTCGAGGTCCGGGTCGACGAGGGGCCGTGGCAGGAGGCGGAGCTCGCGGCCGAGGCCAGCGTCGACACGTGGCGGCAGTGGGTCTACCGCTGGGACGCCACCCCTGGCAGCCACGAGCTGCAGGTCCGCGCGACCGACGGCACCGGGGAGACCCAGACCGGCGAGCAGCGCGACGTCGTCCCCGACGGCGCGACCGGCTGGCACACGGTCACGGTGACCGTCGAGTAGCTCAGCCCCGCGGCTGCGCCGGGTTCGTCGGGCCGCCGTGCGACGGCGGGTTGACCGGGTCCCCGGTCGTCGCGGGCGAGGCGTCCGACCCGCCCGCCGGCGCCGGCGCCGCCTCGGGCTGCAGCCCGGCCGGGTCGCCGCCGGACGGCTCGGCGCCGGCGTCGAGCTGGCCGAGCCGGTTCTCGAGGAGGACGACGACGGGCGTGCGCGCCCCGTGCGCCCGCTCGTAGTCGAGCAACGCCGTCACCCCGCCCCGGTCGAGCGCGCGGACCCGGTGCTGCAACGACCCGACCGGCAGGTGGTCGTAGTCCGGGATCGGCAGGGCGTCTCGTGTGTCGCTCATGCCCGCCGCGTACCCGGGGCCGGGGCGCCGATGCGCCGCGACGCCGGGGGACCGGTGCGGGAGAAGGGACTCGAACCCTCACGCCCGAAGGCACAGGAACCTAAATCCTGCGTGGCTGCCAGTTACACCACTCCCGCTGACCCGCCCACCCTACCGACCGCACCGCCACCTCCCGGGTGGTCGACGGCGAGAGCGGTCCGCGGCGGTCGCCATGATCGATGTCATGATCGATGGCGCGTCGGTGTCGGTATGGCGACGTCTGTGCGCCATGGATCATGACATCGAGCGCTGACCCTCTTCATCCACGGGTCCTGGACGGTCATCGACGCCGGCGGCGCGCCATGGATCATCAAGGGTCCGTCATGGACCGCCGGTGCCGGATCATGGATCACCAGGGATGAGCCATGGATCACCGAGCATCCGTCGGATCACGCGGCGTCCGCCATGGATCACGCGGCGTCCGTCATGGATCACGCGGCATCCGTCATGGATCACGCGGCGTGCGACATGGATCACGCGGCGTGCGACATGGATCACCCTGCATCCGCCACGCGCCACCCGGCGGGCGCCATGGATCACCGCACCTCGCCATGGATCACCAGGGGCGCGCCATGGATCACGCGGCGCCTGTCATGGATCACCGCAGGTCACCATGGGTCTTCGGTGCGGTGACGGATCGGTGCCGGCCATTGACCACCGGGGCCCGCGACAGAACACGTCACCGGCGGCGCGTTGTGAGCCATGGGCACCCGTCGGTGGATCACGTTGTCCGTGCCGTCGCGACTCGTCCCGCGATCATGGAGCTGCGGCCCGGGTTGTCCACGGACGAAGGCGGTCATCATGATCCATGTCATGATCGATGGCTTGCCGGTGTCGCTATAGCGACGTCCATGCGCCATGGATCATGACATCGATCGATGATCTCCTTCATCGACCAGCCCGACACGGTCATCGATCTCGGTGGCTCGCCATGGATCACCGGTAGCTCGCCGTGGATCACCGGGAACACGCCATGGATCACCGGCAGCTCGCCATGAATCACCGGGGGTGCGTCATGGATCACCGGGGACGCGCCATGGATCATGGGCGACTCGTCGCGAGCCACGGGCGCCTGTCGGCGGACGACGTCGTCCACGCCCCGGCGCACGGCGTGGTCGTCGAACCAGCGATCACCGCGGTTGTTACTCGGCGGTAGGGTTCGCGCATGGCGACGGTGATCGGGATGTGGCGGGTGGCGTCGAGGCTGCCCGGCGGGCGGCGGCTCTTCACGAAGGCGGTGCAGCGACGGGCGCCGTACTTCCGGACGATCCCGGCGACCGTCGTCGAGGCCCGGCCCGGGCTGGCCCGGGTCGCGATGAGGAAGAAGCGCCGGGTCGAGAACCACCTCGGGACGGTCCACGCGATCGCGACGTGCAACCTGCTCGAGCTCGCGATGGGCGTCTGCGCCGAGGTGTCGATCCCGCCGGACCTGCGGTGGATCCCCAAGGGCATGGACGTCGAGTACGTCGGCCCGGCCCGGACCGACCTCGTCGGGACCGCCCGGGTGGACGACCCCTGGGCGCCCGGCGACCTCGCGGTGCACGTCGAGGCGAGCGACGTCGCGGGCGTCGTCGTCGTCCGCGGCACGATCCGGCTGTGGATCAGCGAGCGCGGGACCGGCGAGCGGGCTCAGTCCTCGTCGGGCGGCCAGACGAGCCGGTAGTCCGACCGGTCGCCGACGCCGGGGTCGAGGATGTCGAGGGCGAGGAAGACGTCGCCCCACGTCGCCTCGACGCGCCACCGCTCGGTCTCGACGAGGTCGTGCTCGACGAAGCGGGCGAGCAGCTGCAGGAAGCAGGCCCGTTCCTTCGGGCTCAGGCGCGGACCCGGGGCCTGGTACCCGTCGAGGCTCCTCATCGCGAGCCTGCTCAGACCCCGAGCGCCTTGCGCAGCGACGCCACGTGGCCGGTGGCCTTGACGTTGTAGCGCGCGAGCTCGACGAGGCCGTCGGCGTCGACGACGACCGTGGACCGGATGACGCCGGTGACCGTCTTGCCGTAGAGCTTCTTCTCCCCGAAGGCGCCCCAGGCGGTGAGCACCGAGCGGTCCGGGTCGGACAGGAGCGGGAAGGTCAGCGCGTCCCGCTCGACGAAGGCGGCGAGCTTGTCGGGCTGGTCGGGGGAGATGCCGACGACGGCGACGCCGGCCGCCGCGAGCGCGTCGAGGCTGTCCCGGAAGTCGCAGGCCTGCGTGGTGCACCCCGGCGTCATCGCCGCGGGGTAGAAGTAGACGACGACCCGGCGGCCGCGGTAGTCCGACAGCGAGACGGTCGACCCGTCCGCCGCCGTGAGCGTGAAGTCGGGGGCCTTGTCACCCACGGTCAGCTGCGCCATACGCTCAGCCTATTGCGCCCGGCGCGGTCGGCGCGTCCGCGTCCCGCCTCCGCGGGCGCGCACGGCGCGCGCGGGACGTGTGATCTGCGTCGTGCCGTCCGGGCCTGCCCCCGGGGACGCCGTGGCCTACGGTGAGCCCTGTGAGCGAGCCGACCCAGCAGCGCCTGCCGTCCGACCCCGCCGAGCTCGAGCGCGAGATCGCGGCCCGGCGCGAGCACCTCGCGGCGACGATCGACGAGCTCGTCGTGCGGGCCCACCCCAAGGAGATCGCGCGCCGGGCCCAGGCCGACGCGCGGACGAAGCTCCACGACGCGACGTACCTGCCGGACGGCACCCTGCGCACCGAGCGCGTCGCCGCCGTCGCGGGCGCCGTCGTCCTCCTGCTCGTCCTGGCCGTCTGGCGCCGGCGCAAGGGCTGAGTCCCGTGCCGGAGCGCGCCGTCGAGGACGTCCGCGACTACCCGCGCCCGCCGCGGGTCGAGCCCACGGACGAGCACGTCGTCGTCGTGCTCGGCGGCGAGACCGTCGTCGACACCCGGCGCGCGGTGCGGGTGCTCGAGACCTTCCACGCGCCGACGTACTACGTGCCGGTGGACGACGTCGCCGACGGCGCCCTCCGCCCGGCCGCCGGTCAGTCGTTCTGCGAGTTCAAGGGCGTCGCCACGTACTACGACGTCGTCGCCGGCGACCGGACCGCGCCGCGCGCCGCGTGGACCTACCGCGACCCCTCACCCGGGTTCGAGGTGCTCGCCGGCCGGGTCGCGCTCTACGCCGGGCCGATGGACGAGGTGAGCGTCGACGGCGAGCGGGTCGTCCCGCAGCCCGGGGACTTCTACGGCGGGTGGGTGACCTCCCGCGTGACCGGCCCGGTCAAGGGGGCTCCGGGGACGCTCGGCTGGTGAGGGGCGGGTAGCGTTGCCGCCCGTGAGCACCGCTGCCGACACCTCCTCCAGCCGCCTGGCGATCCGGATGCTCCACGACCGCCTCCTCGTCTCGACCGAGGGCGAGGGCGGGGAGCGGACGTCGTCCGCCGGCCTGGTCATCCCGGCGACCGCCGCGGTCGGCAAGCGCCTGCAGTGGGCCGGGGTCGTCGCCGTCGGCCCGCACGTGCGCCAGGTCCAGACCGGCGACCGGGTGCTCTTCGACCCCGAGGACCGCGGCGAGGTGGAGATCGGCGGCTCGGCCTACGTCCTGCTGCGCGAGCGCGACCTGCACGCGGTCGCCGCCCCGGGCGTCGAGGACGGTCAGACCGGCCTGTACCTCTAGGTGGCCCCCGCGACGCGGCCGAACGCCCGCTACACCCCGCTGGACGCTCCCGGACCGCTGCCCGTCGACATGGTGCGCGCCGTCCCGGCGATCCGGCGCGACCCGATCGCCTTCCTCGCCGGCCTCGTCGAACGGCACGGCGACGCCGTCGCCTTCCCGTGGCCCGGGCGTCCGGTGCTCCTCGCCAACTCGCCGGCCGCCGCCCGGCACGTGCTCGTCGACAACGCCCGCGGGTACACCAAGGAGACCGTCCAGTACGGCGCCCTCTCGCTCGTCACGGGCGCCGGGCTGCTCACCGCGGACGGTCCGACGTGGCGCACCCACCGGCGCCTCGCGCAGCCGGCGTTCCACCACGGCCGGCTCGACGGGGTCGCCGCGGCCTCGCTCGGCGCCGCCCGGCGGCTGCGGGCGGCGTTCGACGCCGCCGGCCCGGACGTGCCGGTCGACGTCGACGAGCAGGCCCTGCGGGCGACCCTCGGCGTCGTCGGCCACGTGCTCGTCGCCCAGGACCTCGAGGACGTCGGGCAGCGGGTCGTCGACGCCGTCGACGAGGCGCTGCGGGCGGTCGTCCGGCGGGCGCAGTCCCCGGTCCCGGCGCGGGTGCCGACGCCGGGACGACGGCGGATGCGCCGCGCCGTCGCCCACCTCGACGCCGTGGCGGCCGACGTCGTCGCCCGACGCCGGGCCCGGGGCGTGGGGGACGACGACGCCGACCTGCTCGGCCTGCTCCTGCGTGCCGACCTGACGGACGCCGAGGTGCGCGACGAGCTCGTCACCGCCGTCATCGCGGGCCACGAGACCGTCGCCTCGAACCTCACGTGGACGCTGCACCTGCTCGCCGGCCGCCCGGACGTCCAGGCGTGGCTGCACGCCGAGCTCGACGCGGTGCTCGACGGCCGCGAGCCCGCGTGGGACGACCTGCGCGCGCTCGTCCGCACCAGGGCCGTCGTCGAGGAGGCGCTGCGGCTCTACCCGCCGGCGTGGGTCATCACCCGGCGTGCGACGGCGGACGACGTCGTCGACGGCCTCGCCGTCCCCGCCGGCCCGCTCGGCCTGCTCAGCCCGTGGCTGCTGCACCGGCGCGCGGACTCCTGGCCGGACCCGCTGGACTTCCGCCCGGAGCGCTTCCTCGACGCCGGAGGTCCCGCGCGCGGCGACTACGTGCCGTTCGGGGCCGGCCCCCGGCTGTGCATCGGGCGCGACTTCGCCCTCGTCGAGGCGACCGTCGTCCTCGCCGCCCTCCTGCGCGACCGGACCGTCGCCCGCCCGCCGGGAGCACCCGAGCCCGTCGTCGACGCGCTCGTCACCCTCCGCCCGCGCGGCGGGCTGCCGCTGCTGCTCACCCCGCGCTGAGCGGACGGTGCCGTGCGGCCAGGTCTGGTTCGGCTGGTGCGCCGTCATCGGACGGCCGGTCCGCCGCGTCGTCCCGATCCAGCCCCCCACCCGCGACGCGAGCAGCGACCATGATCACGACTGCAGCGTCCATGATCACGGGGAGGTGGGGGTCACCAGAACCAGCCGTGACGGGCGAGCTCGGCCTCCTCGAGGAGGCGGCCGACCTGGCGGTCCTCGCCGTGCCGGCGCTGGAGCGGCACCCGGGCGAGGTCGCACGCCTGGGCGAGGACGTCGTCGTAGGCGGCCTGGGTCGCGGCGAAGCGGAAGCCGCGGGCGTAGACGCTGTCGTCGCGGGCGAGCAGCTCCAGCTCGGCGGTGAGCCGGGCCAGGGCGAGCTGGACGCCGAGCGCCGCGAACGGGTCGACCGCGGGGACCGGCTCGGGCTCGGGCTCGGGCCGCCGTGCGACGCGCCGGACGAGCCGGGCGACCCGGCCGGCGAGCGCCGACCAGACGGCCGCGAAGGGCCGGCGGTACGACGCCGGGGCGAGCACCATGAGCCACAGCAGGACGAAGAGGGCGACGGGGGCGGCGGCGAGCAGGAGCACCTGGGCGACGACGGGCACGGCGGAGATCCCTTCCGGGCGTGGGCTTCTCCGGAAGTCTCGGCACCACCCGCCGGGAGGTGAAGTGGCTACCGGCCGAGGCGTAGCACCGGTGCGCCGGACGGCACGTCGCCGTCGTACCCGGCGTCGACGACGACCAGACCGATCCCCTCGAACCCGCTCATACCGACCTGCTGGCGTCGGCGGAACTCCACCGGCGACGGGCGCCGGGCGACGTCGAGGACCGCCGCGACGTCGGCGTCCGACGGCGGTCGCGCGATCGAGGCGGCCCTCGTGCCCGCGTCGCCCTCGTGCGGCAGCGTCCCCGGGTGCACCTGGGCCGGCTCGTGCTCGGGCAGGTCGGCGCCGGCGTGCAGGAAGAGCGTCCGCCCGTCGGTGACGAGCGAGCCGAGGACGCCCGCCCGGTACGCCGCGGCGACGTCCGGCACCGCGGCCTTCGCGTCGTGCCCGTCCGCGACGTCGGCGAGCGCGCCGAGGACGTCGTCGTCGAGGTCCGGGCCGGCGACGACGTCGAGGGCGACGTCGAGCGGCAGCTCCCGGTTCGTCCGGACGAGCGGCCAGCGGCGGAACGCCGGGACCGGCCAGACGTACGCGGCGTCCTCGCCGGGAGCGGGGACGGCGAAGTGCTCGCCGTAGTGCTCGGGCGCCTTGGCGCCGAGGGCCGCCCGGTGGCTCGCGTGGACCGCCTCGTCGCCGAGCCACGGCGGCAGCCGGCCCCCGGCGAGCAGGTCCTCCCAGACGGGGACCTCGCCGTCGGTGAACGCGAGCAGCGCGGACGCGGTGACGTCGGTGAAGCCGCGCCGCCGCCAGGCCTCGCAGCACGTCAGGCCGTAGAGCACGAGGGCCGGGACGAAGCCGCGCCACATCCCGACCGCGGGGTGGTTCTTCCACCCGTACGTCGGCCACGTCAGGGCGCGCAGGATCTGGAACGTCTCGACCCGCTGCTTGCCGAGCCGCCGGTCGTCGAGGACGCGCGCGCACTCGGTGAAGGACGCCGAGGGCAGGAAGGTCTGCACCCCCGTCCTGTGCCCGCGGCCCGGCCGGTGAACGCGTCCGTCGCCAAAGACCTCCACCGGAGGGTGGTCGTTCAAGTACCGTCCGTGCGTGACGGTCGGCCAGCCGTCACGTGGTCGTCCGGAGAAGGCGAGGGACGATGCCAGTCCTGCAGGTGCGAGCGACGGTCGTCGCCGTCGCTCCCGTGCCCGTGTTCCTCGCCGCCGTGCTCCTCGGCTACGTCCGCAGCGGCGTAACGGACCCGCAGGCCTTCGGCCTGCTCGTCGCGGGGACGTCGACGACGCTCTGCGCCGGGGCCGCCCTCGTCCTGCACCTGACGCACGTCCGGCGGGCGCCCCGCGGCACCGGCCCCGAGGGGTGGCGGGTCGCCGGCCTCGGCTCGCTCGTCGTCTGCGGCCTCGGCCTCCTCGCGTTCGCCGCCGAGGCCGCGCAGGGCCGCACGACGGGCGTCACGCCGGGGACCGTCCTGCTCTGGACCTCGGTCGTCCTCGCGACGAGCGGCATCCTCGCCGTCCCGCGGGCGACGTGGGTGTCCCGCCCGATGCTGCGGCTCGCCCTGGAGGCGCTCGTCCTCGGGTCCGCCGCGGCGCTGTCGTTCTGGTTCGTCTGGGGTGCCCGCCTCGGCGACGGCACCGCAGACCTGCGCCAGGGCGCGGACCGGCTCGCCATGCTCGGGGTCGCGCTCGTCCTGCTCGCCCTGTGCCTGCTCCTGTGGCTGCGGGACGTGCGGTCCGCGCTCGTCCCCGGCGTCGTCGGGCTCGCCGCGAACGTCCTCGCCCAGCTCCTCGTCGTCCTCGCCTCGGTGACGCAGGCCGGTGGCGGCCGGGTCGTGCCGTGGCAGGCGAGCCTGCTGTGGACCCTCGCCTGGCCCGCCGTCACCGCGGCCGCGCTGTTCTACCGCCCGCCGACGGCCGAGGAGGCCGACCCCGACCGGGCGTCCCGGCAGGAGGAGCTCGCGACGCACGTGACGACGGCGCTCGCCGTCGGCGTCCTCGTCGTCGGGCTCGTGCTCGACACGACGACCGGGCCGTCCCTCGTCACGCAGATCCTGTCGATCCTCCTCGTCGTCGCGATCGCCGCCCGCGAGGTCGTCTCGACCCGGATCCGGCACGAGATGACCGCGGGCCTGCGCCGGCAGGCGCTCACCGACCCGCTGACGGGCCTGGCGAACCGGCGCGCGCTCACCGCGGCGATCACCCGGGCCGGGGAGGACGCCGTCCTGCTCACCCTCGACCTCGACGGGTTCAAGCGGGTCAACGACCTGCTCGGTCACGCCGCGGGGGACGACCTGCTCGTCCGGGTCGCCGACGCGCTCGTGCCGGTGTGCCCGCCGGACGCGCTCGTCGCCCGGATCGGCGGCGACGAGTTCGCCGTCCTCTGCCCCGGGGACCTCACGACGGGCCGGGCCGTCGCCGAGCGGCTGCGCGACGCCGTGACCGAGGTGGTCCACGCGGCGTCCGGTCTCGGGCTCGCCGTGAGCGTCGGCGTCGGCCGGCTCGTCGACCCCGACGCGGGCGCGGGGGAGAGGCCCGCCGGGACGGACGACGACGGCGCGGGCCGGGGCGGTCCGCGGGCCGAGCCCCGGGCCGAGCGCCGCGACCGGCTCGAGGCGCTCGCCGAGTCCGGCGCCGCGCTGCGGGCGGCCAAGCACGGCGGCCGCGACCAGGTCGTCGTCTACGGCGGCGCCATCGCCGTGGCCCGCCGGCGTCGCCTGGCCGTCGAGCGGCGGCTGCGCGCGGCGCTCGCCGACGGGCGCGTCGAGGTCGTCGCCCAGCCCGTCGTCGACGTCCGCACGCGGACGGTACGCGGGTTCGAGGCGCTGGCCCGGTGGACCGACCCCGAGGTGGGCGTCGTCGCGCCCGAGGAGTTCGTCGCCGTCGCCGAGGAGGCCGGTCTCGTCGTCCCGCTCGGCGAGCACGTCCTGCGCCGGGCGGTCGCGCGGGCCACGGCGCTCGGCGTCTTCGACCGCGGGCAGACGGTCGGGGTCAACGTCTCCCCGGTCCAGCTGCGGTCCCCGGGCTTCGACCGGGTGGTCGCGGGCGTGCTCGCCGAGCACGCCGTCCCGCCCGCCCAGCTCGCGCTCGAGGTCACCGAGACGCTGCTCATCGAGGCCGACGGGCCCGCGGTGCACACGCTCGGCCGGCTCGCCGACCTCGGCGTGACCATCGCCGTCGACGACTACGGGACGGGCTACTCGTCGCTGTCCTACCTCCTGCGCTTCCCGGTGCACGTGCTGAAGATCGACCGCTCCCTCGTGACGTCGTCGCTCGACGACCCGCGGGCCCGGGCGGTCGTCGAGTCCGTCGTCGAGGTCGCGGGCCGGCTCGGGCTGCTCACCGTCCTCGAGGGCGTCGAGACCGAGCAGCTCGCCGAGCACGGGGCCAGGCTCGGGGCACCGCTGCAGCAGGGCTGGCTCTACGGCCGGGCCGTGCCGTGGTCCTCGGCGGTCGCGCACGCGGCCCTGCGCGGCGGCGCGGTGGGCGCGCAGCCGTCGTCGTCCCCGTCCGCCGCCCCGGTGCCGCCGGCCCTGCCGTCGCCGGCCACGCCCCACCGGTGGGCAGGCACGGCGTGACCGGCTAGCGTCGGGCCATGGGTGATCTGACCGTCGGGTACGCCGCGATGCTCGAGCAGTTCGGTCCGCAGGAGGTCGTCGGGTACACGGCGCTCGCCGAGGAGCACGGCTTCTCCGGCTGCATGGCGGCCGACCACTTCCAGCCGTGGGTGCCCGCGCAGGGCGAGGCGTCGTTCGTGTGGAACGTCCTCACGGCGGTGGGCGAGCGCACCCGCGGGGACATGGGCCCCGGCGTCACGTGCCCGTCGTTCCGCTTCCACCCGGCGATGGTCGCCCAGGCGGCGGCGACGCTCGAGGCGATGTACCCCGGGCGGTCCTGGCTCGGCGTGGGCTCCGGCGAGGCGCTCAACGAGCACGTCATCGCCGGCTACTGGCCCGAGGCCGGTGAGCGGTCGCTGCGCATGTTCGAGGCGATCGAGGTCATGAACAAGCTCTTCCAGGCCTCGCTCGCGGGCAAGGACGTCAAGCACGAGGGCCGGTTCTTCAAGATGGAGTCGACCCGGCTGTGGACGATGCCGGAGCAGGCGCCGCCGGTCCTCGTCGCGACCGCGGGGCCGATCAACGCCAAGAAGACCGGCAAGTTCGCCGACGGCATCATCACCGTGGGCGCGCCGCTGGAGAAGATCGGGATGCTCTTCGACCGGGTCGCCGAGGGCGCCCGCGAGGCCGGCAAGGACCCCGACGCGATGCCCAAGGTGCTCCAGCTGCACATGTCGTGGGCGCCGACGTACGAGGAGGCGCTGGCCAACGCCATGGACCAGTGGCCCAACGGCGGCATGAAGTTCCCCAAGGCCGACATCCGCTCGCCGTTCGACTTCGAGCAGATGGCCAAGCTCGTCCGCCCCGAGGACTTCGAGGGCCGCATGGTCATCTCCGAGGACCCCGACGTCCACCGGGCGGCGATCCAGAAGTTCTGCGACCTCGGCTTCGACCGGGTCTACCTGCACAACGTCGGGCGTAACCAGGCGGAGTGGATCGACGTCTTCGGCCGCGAGGTGCTGCCCAAGCTCACTCGCTGAGGTCAGCCGGCGGGCCGGTGGGAGTGGTCGGCCGTCCACGCCAGCAGGTCCTCGACCGGCCACGTGTTGACGACGCGGGCCGGGTCGACGCCGCACTCGACGGCGCGGGACGTTCCGTAGGTCTGCCAGTCGAGCTGCCCCGGGGCGTGCGCGTCGGTGTCGATGCTGAACAGGCACCCGGCCTCGACGGCGAGCCGGAGCAGGTCGCGCGGCGGGTCGAGCCGCTCGGGCCGGCAGTTGATCTCGACGGCGACGCCGTGCTCGGCGCACGCGGCGAACACGGCCTCGGCGTCGAACTGGCTCTGCGGGCGGCCCTTCCCGCCGCGCGAGCCCCGGTCGGACACCATCCGGCCGGTGCAGTGCCCGAGGACGTCGGTGTGCGGGTTGCTCACCGCGGCGACCATCCGGCGGGTCATCGGCTCCCGCGGCATCTTCAGGACGGAGTGGACGCTCGCGACGACGACGTCGAGGCGTCCGAGCAGCTCCGGGGTCTGGTCGAGCGCGCCGTCGTCGAGGATGTCGCACTCGATCCCGGACAGCAGCCGGAACGGCGCGAGGGGCTCGCGCAGCTCGTCGAGCACGCCGAGCTGGCGGACGAGCCGCTGCGGGCTCAGGCCGTTCGCGACCTTGAGCCGGGGGGAGTGGTCGGTGAGGACGGCGTACTCGTGGCCCAGCTCCATCGCCGTCACCGCCATCTCGGGGATCGGCGACCCGCCGTCGGACCAGTCGCTGTGCAGGTGGCAGTCCCCGCGCAGCCGCGCGCGCAGCGCGGCGGCGGACCCGTCGGGGTCGTCGACGAGCGGGCCGGCCGCGCTGGTCTCGAGCTGCGCGAGGTACGGCGGGACGTCGCCGGCGAGCGAGGCGACGACGACGGCAGCCGTCGTGTCGCCGATCCCCTTGACGCTCGTCAGCGTCCCGGCGCTCGCGTGCCGGGAGGTCTCGTCCTCGCCGAGCAGCGCGACGGCGTTCGCCGCGGTGCGGAAGGCCTTGACCCGGTAGCTCGACTGGAGCGTGCGCTCGAGGAGGAAGGCGATCCGGCGCAGGTCCGCCACGGGGTCGCGGGGCTCGCTCATGGCCACACCCAACCGCATGGTGACCGACGCTGCAGCCCGGTCAGGCAGGATGGGCGGGTGCGGCGAGGGGTGATCGGGCTCGTGGCGGCGGTCGCCGTCGTCGTCGTCCTCCTCGCCGTCGCCCGGTACGTCGTCCTGCCGCAGTACCGCCCGCCGCTGCGCGCCGGCGAGGTCTACGGCATCGACGTGTCCCGGCACCAGGGCACGGTCGACTGGGAGGCCGTCGCGGCCGACGGCATCGCCTTCGCCTACCTCAAGGCGACCGAGGGCGCGACGCTGGCCGACGTGACGTTCGCGCGCAACTGGGCCGGGGCCGACCGCGCCGGGCTGCGCCGCGGCGCCTACCACTTCTTCACCCTGTGCCGCGGCGGCGCCGAGCAGGCGGCGCACTTCCTCGCGACGGCACCGCCGGACGACGACGCGCTGCCGCCCGCCGTCGACCTCGAGCTCGGCGGCAACTGCTCGGGCCGCCCGTCGCCGCAGGCCCTGCGCGCGGAGCTCGACGCCTTCCTCGCGCCGGTCGAGCGGGCGTGGGGCCGGCCCGCGGTCCTCTACACGAACGCCGCCTTCGAGGCGCGCTACCCGCTGCGCGACCTCGGCCGGCCGATGTGGGAGGCGACGTACTACCGGCGGCCGTCGTCGTCCGGCCCGTGGGTCGTCTGGCAGGTGACGAGCATCGCGCACGTCGACGGGGTCGACGGCGGCGTCGACCTCGACGTC
>JBQGCR010000052.1:0-3151 GCA_052038585.1 Kineosporiaceae bacterium | reverse complement strand
CGGGGCCGCTCGGGCTCGGGCAAGACGAGCCTGCTCAACGTCATCGGCGGCCTCGACCGGCCGGACGCCGGCACCGTGCACCTCGGCGACCTCGAGGTGACGACGATGACCGACGCCGACCTCCTCGCGCTGCGGCGCGGGCCGGTGTCGTACGTCTTCCAGTCCTTCGGCCTCGTGCCGGTGCTCACCGCCCGCGAGAACGTCGGGGTGCCCCTGCGGCTGCGTGCGGTCGACCCCGCCGAGCGGGAGCGTCGCGTCACCGAGGCGCTCGAGCACGTCGGTCTCGGCGGGCACACCGAGCACCGCCCGGACGAGCTGTCCGGCGGCCAGCAGCAGCGCGTCGGCCTCGCGCGGGCGCTCGTCGCCGAGCCCGGCCTGCTCCTCGCGGACGAGCCGACCGGTCAGCTCGACTCCGAGACCGGGCGCGACATCATGCGGCTCATCGCACGCCTCGCGAAGGAGCGGACGATGACGACGCTCGTGACGACGCACGACCCCGCCCTGCTCGCCGTCGCCGACCGCGTGGTCGAGATCGCCGACGGACACCTCGTCGACGCCGGCTGAGCGGGTGGAGGTGGAACCCGACCGCGACAGGGTCGGATTTCACCTCGACCCAGGGTCACTCGGGGACGCGGACCATGCCCTCCTGGGCCACGGTCGCGACGAGCGTGCCGTCGGCGGCGAACATCCGGCCGATGCCGAGGCCGCGGCCACCCTGCGCCGACGGCGACTCCTGCGAGTAGAGCACCCACTCGTCGGCGCGCGCCGGGCGGTGGAACCACATCGCGTGGTCGAGGCTGGCCATCTTCAGGCCCCGGGTCGTCCACGGCAGGCCGTGCCGGCGCAGCACCGGCTCGAGCAGGCTGTAGTCGGAGGCGTAGGCGAGGACGGCGTCGTGGACGAGCGGGTCGTCGGGCAGTCGGCCGACGGCGCGCATCCACACGTGCTGCTCGGCGACCTGCTCGGTGGGCGGCCCGGCGAACAGGTTGCCCTCGACGTGCCGCAGCTCGATGGCGCGGCGCGAGATGTGCTGTGCGCGAGGGTCGTCCATCCCGGCGAAGAGCTCCGCGAGGGAGGGGACCGACTCGGGGTCGGGCACCTGCGGGGCGGTGTCCTGGTGGTCGAGACCGCCGTCGGGGGCCTGCCACGAGGTGCTCATCGAGAGGATGGGGTGCCCGTGCTGGACGGCGTGCACGCGCCGCGTCGAGAACGAGCGGCCGTCGCGCATCCGCTCGACGCTGAAGGTGATCGGCTGCGTGTCGTCGCCGGGGCGCATGAAGTAGGCGTGCAGCGAGTGCAGCCGGCGCGGGACGTCACCGACCCCGGCGACGGTGCGCCCGGACGCGACGACGCCCTGCGCGAGGACCTGGCCGCCGAAGACACGGCCGTGCGGCTGCTTCTGGCTCGAGCCGCGGAAGAGCGTGACGTCCTCGGCGAAGGTGTCGGGCAGCTCGACGCCGGGCGCTGCCGCCAGGCTGCGCGGCTGCACGCTCACCTGCGCCGAGCCGAGCTCCTCGAGGTCGAGGGTCTGGAGGAGGTCGACGAGCGGGTCCGGGTGCGGGTCGGTCACGGGGAAACGATAGCCAGCGCGCGTCAGGCGACGAGCGGGCGGCCGGGGCGCGCCCGTCCGGTGCGACCGCCCCGCACCCGCTCCGCAGCGCGGCCGAGGCGGGCGGCCGCCTCGGCCATCGTCTCCGGGGGCAGCACGTGCGGCAGGCGTAGCCAGCGGTCGAGGCCGCCGTCGAGCGCGAAGCGCGGGCCGGCGGCGACGAGCAGGCCCTCGTCCTCGGCGGCGGCCGCCAGGCTGCTCGAGGGCAGGTCGGCCGGCAGCTCGCACCAGAGCGAGAGGCCGCCGCGCGGCACCCGGAAGGACGCCTCGGGCAGGTGCTCGCGCAGCCCCGCGGCGAGGGCGTCGCGCGCGGCGACGATCGCGTCGCGTCGCTCGGGGGTGACGCCGGGGGAGCGGCGCATCAGCTCGACGAGGACGAGCTGCTCGAGGACCGGGGCGCCGAGGTCGCTCGTGACGCGGGCCTCGACGAGCGACCGCAGCGCGCCGCGCGGGGCGCGGACCCATCCGGTGCGCAGGCCGCCCCAGTGCGACTTCGAGGAGCTGCCGATGCTCACCGCGGTCGGCGCGTGGGCCGCGAAGGGCAGCGGCATCGCCCCGCCCTCGAGGTCGATCTCGACGATCGTCTCGTCGACGACCGGCACGGTGCCGGCCGCGGCGAGGGCGCGACCCAGCCGGGCGCGGCCCTCGTCGTCGAGCAGGGCGCCGGTCGGGTTGTGGAAGTCCGGGATGAGGACGGCCGCCCGCGCGCCGGCCGTCGCGACCGAGCGCACGGCCTCGTCGACGTCCCAGCCGGTCGGGTCGACGGGCAGCCCGCGCAGCCGCGCGCCGGCGCCGCGCAGGGCGTCCAGGGTGTTCGGGTAGCTGGGGTCCTCGACGACGACGCGCTCGCCGGGCCGCAGGAGAGCGCGGACGACGACGGCGAGCCCGGCGACGGCCCCGGAGGTGACGAGGACGTCGTCGGGGCTCGTCGGCAGGCCGCGGGCGGTGTAGCGGTCGGCGACCGCCTCGCGCAGCTCGGGGACGCCGTAGGTGAGGTAGCCGGCGCCGCAGAGGTAGGAGGGCAGGCGGTCGAGCGCCCGCTCGTAGGCCTCGAGCACCCCGGCGGGCGCACGGGTCGCGGCGCAGGTGAGGTCGAGGACGTCGTCGGCGACGTCGGCCGGGAACAGGCCCCCGGTGCCGCGCCGTCGGGCGCCGTCGGGGAGGGTCGCGACGGAGCCGGAGCCCTGCCGCGAGGTGAGGTAGCCGAGCTCGCGCAGGACGTCGTAGGCGCGCGTCACCGTCGTGCGGCGCACGCCCCGGTGGGTCGTGAGGTCGCGCTCGCTCGGCAGCCGGGTGCCGACGGCGATCCGGCCGTCGGCGAGGGCGAGGCGCAGGGCATCGGCGAGGCCGCGGTACGCGGGGCGGGTGGCCCCGAGGTCGCCGACGAGCCGGGCGGTGCGGGCTGCGCGGACGCTGGGGACCGTGCTCACGTGGCCACTGTCGCACGATAGGCCCTCGATTCACAGGCCCATCCCGCGGCAGGATGGGCCGCATGTCACCGCTACAGCTGGCCCGCCGCGGGATGACCCGCCGGGTCCCCCT
>JBQGCR010000051.1:0-2589 GCA_052038585.1 Kineosporiaceae bacterium | reverse complement strand
TGAGCGTCAGCGCTCGAGGAAGCGCAGGAGCGCGGTGTTGAACGCCTCGGCGTGGCTGACGTTGAGGCCGTGCGGGGCGTCGGGGACGAGGACGAGCTCGCTGCCCGGGATGGCCTCGTGCGTGCGCTGGCCCGAGCCCTCGAAGGGCACCGTGGCGTCGGCGTCGCCGTGGATGACGAGCGTCGGGACGGTGACCTTGCGCAGGTCCTCGCGGAAGTCGGTCGTGCCGAACGCCTCCATGCACGCGAGCGCGGCCTTCTTGTCGGCCTGCTTCGCCAGCCGGAGGGCGTCCTGGCGCTGCGCCTCGGTGACCTTGAGCTCGCCGTTCGCGGAGAAGAACTGGGTCGTGAAGCCGTCGTAGAACGAGTCCTCGTCCTTGGTCAGGCCCGCGGTCATCTCGGCGGCCGCCTCCTTCGTCAGCGGGCCGTCGGGGTTGTCGTCGGTCTGCATGAGGTACGGCGGGACGGCCGCGGCGAAGACGACGCTGCGCAGCCGCTCGGTGCCGTACGTCGACACGTAGCGGGCGACCTCGCCGCCACCCATCGAGAACCCGACGAGCGTGACGTCGCGCAGGTCGAGCTGGGTGAGCAGCGCGTCGAGGTCCTCGGCGAGGGTGTCGTAGGTGTAGCCGGTGCGCGGCTTGTCGCTGCGGCCGAAGCCCCGACGGTCGTACGTGACGACGCGGTAGCCGGCCTTCGTCAGCTCGGGCACCTGCTCCGACCACGACTCGCCCGACAGCGGCCAGCCGTGGATGAGGACGACGGGTCGGCCGTTGCCGCCGGTGTCGTCGACGTGGAGGTTGGTGTCCTTGAACAGGCCGTGGTGTGCGGTGATCTCGCTCATGGGCGGATCCGTACCCGGTGCTGCTGTCGCGCATTCGACCGGCCCCGGGCATGATCGCCGCATGACGGACGACCCCGGACGACGCCCCTCGCGGCCCCGCGCCCTCGCCCAGGTGCTGCTCGGCGCGGCGCTCGCCACCGCGGGGACGGGCCACCTGACGTTCCAGCGCGAGGAGTTCCAGGCACAGGTGCCGTCGTGGTTCCCGGCCGACCCCGACGCCGTCGTCCTCGCCTCCGGGGTCGTCGAGATCGGGCTGGGCGCGGCGCTGCTCACCACGTGGCGGCAGCCGGCCCGCGCCCGGCTCGGCCTGCTCGTCGCGCTCTTCTTCGTCGCCGTCTTCCCCGGCAACATCGCCCAGTACGTCGAGGGCAAGGACGGCTTCGGCCTGGACACCGACACCAAGCGCGCCGTCCGCCTCGCCTTCCAGCCCCTCCTCGTCGCCTGGGCCTGGTGGGCCACCCGGAGGACCGCAGCGCCACGCTGACCCGACAGGCCAGACTGGGGGCATGACCACCACCGCGCCCGCCGTCCCGCTGCTCCACCGTGCCGAAGCCGCCCTCGCGGCGTGCGGAGCCTCCGTCCCCGACGGGTCGGGCTGGGTGGCCCGCTCGCCGGTCGACGGCTCGGTGCTCCGCCCGGTCGGGTCGTCGTCCGCCGCGGACGTCGCGGCCGCGGTCGACGCCGCCCACGCCGCCTTCCTCGAGTGGCGCTCGGTGCCCGCTCCCGTGCGCGGCGCGCTCGTCAAGCGGTTCGGCCGGCTCCTCGAGGAGCACCAGGAGCACCTCGCCGACCTCGTCCAGGTCGAGGTCGGCAAGATCCGCTCCGAGGCGCTCGGCGAGGTGCAGGAGATGGTCGACATCTGCGACTTCGCCGTCGGCCTGTCCCGCCAGCTCGAGGGCCGGACGATGCCCTCGGAGCGCCCGGGGCACCGGCTCATGGAGACGTGGCACCCCGCGGGCGTCGTCGCCGTCATCTCGGCCTTCAACTTCCCCGTGGCCGTCTGGGCCTGGAACACCGCGCTCGCGCTCGTCTGCGGCGACGCCGTCGTGTGGAAGCCGAGCGAGCTGACGCCGCTGTGCTCGCTCGCGTGCAGCGCCCTCCTCGCGCGCGCGGTCGCCGACGTCGGCGCGCCGGCCGACGTGCACCGGCTCGTCCTCGCCGACCGGGACGACGCCGCGGTGCTCCTCGACGACCGGCGGGTCGCCGTCGTCAGCGCGACCGGGTCCGAGCGGATGGGCGCGCAGGTCGCCCCGCGGGTCGCGGCGCGCTTCGGCCGGACGATCCTCGAGCTCGGCGGCAACAACGCCGCCGTCGTCGCCCCCTCGGCCGACCTCGACCTCGCCGTCCGCGGCATCGTCTTCGCCGCCGCCGGCACCGCGGGGCAGCGCTGCACGACGATGCGCCGGGTCGTCGCGCACTCCTCGGTCGTCGACGAGCTCGTCGAGCGGGTCGCACGGGGCTTCGCCGGGCTGCGCGTCGGGAGCCCGTTCGAGGACGGCACGCTCGTCGGGCCCCTGGTCAACGAGGCGGCGTACGAGCGGATGCAGGCCTCGCTCGCCCGCGCCGTCGAGGCGGGCGGGACGGTCGTCGTCGGTGGAGACCGCGTCGACACCGGTGCGCCGCAGGCGTTCTACGTGCGCCCCGCGCTCGTGCGGATGCCCGGGCAGGCCGACGTCGTCCGCGAGGAGACCTTCGCGCCGCTGCTCTACGTCCTGACGTACGAGACCCTCGACGAGGCGATCGCGC
>JBQGCR010000050.1:0-3964 GCA_052038585.1 Kineosporiaceae bacterium | reverse complement strand
ATGGTCGACGACGTCACCGTCTCGGTGCTGGACCCGCGCACCGTCCTCGTCGTCGGCGGCAACCCCGAGACGATCGAGCTACTGCGGGCCGTGACCCCCGCGGGGACGACGGTCACCGAGCGCCGGGACGACACCGCCGTCGTCAGCGTGCAGGGACCCAACAGCCGTGCCCTGCTCCAGCGGCTCACCCCGGAGGACCTGTCCGACGGGGCGTTCCCCTACTACACGTTCCGTACCGGCGTCCCCTTCGCCGGGACGGTCGCCCAGGTCAACCGCGTCGGCTTCACCGCCGAGCTCGGTTACGAGGTGGTCGTCCCGCGCGCCGACGCGCTCGCCGTCTGGGACGCGCTCGTGGACGCCGGTCGCGACCTCGGCGTCACGCCGTTCGCCGCGGCAGCGCTCATGATGTGCCGCATCGAGGCGGGCATGATCATGGGGGAGGTCGAGTACGACCGCACGGTCACCCCGTTCGAGTGCCGGATGGGCTGGGCCCTGGACTTCGACAAGGGGCCCTGGACCGGGCGCGACGCACTCCTGGCCAAGAAGGGGACGGTGCGCGGACGCGTCGTCACCGTCGAGCTCGGCACCGACCCCGAGCGCGCCGAGGGCGCCCGGCTCCTGCTCGACGGCAGGGACGTCGGCCACGTGACGATGGCCGTGCCGTCACCGCACCTCGGCGGGGCGACCCTCGGGATGGCGCGCGTCGACCAGGACGCCGTCACGCCCGGCACGGCCCTGACCGTCGGGACGGCGGACGGCCCGTCCGCCACGGTCCGGGCGACCCCCGTCTACGACCCCGAGCGGCGGCGGGTGCGTTCCTGACCCGCGTCCCCGGCCCGAGACCACGGGAGAACCGTCGTGCTGCAGTACGTCCTGACCCTGACCTGCCCCGACCAGCCCGGCATCGTCCGGGCGCTCGCCGACGGGATCGCCGAGGCCAAGGGGAACATCCTCGAGAGCGCCCAGTTCTCCGACCCGGTGACCGCGACCTTCTGCGTGCGGACGCAGTTCGAGACGCCGGAGACGGACACCGAGGCGGTGCGCGCCGAGGTGCTCGCCCGGGTGCAGCGGTTCGACCCCGTCGTCACCCTGCGTCCGGCGTCGCGCCGGCGCCGGGCGCGCGTCATGGTGTCGAAGTTCGACCACTGCCTCGTCGACCTGCTCTACCGCTGGGAGAACGGCGACCTCGGCGTCGACATCCCGCTCGTCGTCTCCAACCACGAGGACGCCCGGGCCCTCGTCGAGCGGCACGGCATCCCCTTCGTCCGGATCCCCGTGACCCGGGACGCGACCGGCCCGACGAGCAAGGCGGCCGCGGAGGCGCGCCTGCTCGAGCTCGTCGCCGAGCACGACGTCGACGTCGTCGTCCTCGCCCGCTACATGCAGGTGCTCTCCGACGACGCGTGCCGCCGCCTGGCCGGTCGGGTCATCAACATCCACCACTCCTTCCTCCCGGGGTTCAAGGGAGCCAGGCCCTACCACCAGGCGTACGAGCGGGGCGTCAAGATCGTCGGCGCCACGGCGCACTACGTCACCGCCGACCTCGACGAGGGACCGATCATCGAGCAGGACGTCGTCCGGGTCACGCACGCGCAGGACGCCGAGACGCTCGTGGCGATCGGCCGCGACGTCGAGCGGGTCGTCCTGGCCCGGGCCCTCAAGCTGCACGCCGAGGACCGCGTGATGCTCACCGGTCACCGCACGGTCGTCTTCGGCTGACCCGGCCGACGTCGTCGAGACCGAACGCCGCACCCCGACAGGAGAGCCCCGTGACCCTCACCGACACCACGACGACGCAGGACCTGCTGCCGTTCGCCGACGACGCCTACCAGAGCGACCCCTACCCGTACTACGCGGCGGTGCGTGACCTCACGCCGGTCTACGAGAGCCCGCTCGGGGTGCACGTCGTGACGCGCCACCGCGACGTCGTCAGGCTGCTGCGCGACCAGCGGCTCAGCGCGCGCCGGCTCGACTTCGGGGTCGCGAACCTCTTCCACGACTCCGTGCTCGGCCAGGACTCGCCGGACCACACGCGGCTGCGCCGGATCTCGGCCGCCTGGTTCACCCCCGCCCTCATCGAGCGGTGGTCGGCGGAGATGCGCCGTCAGGTGGACCTGGCGCTCGACGCGGCCGCCGCCGCGGGCGGCCTCGACGTCGTCGACGACCTCGCATTCCCCGCGACGTTCAACACGATGGCGCACATCCTCGGCGTCGGCACCCACGAGGCGTTCACGTGCCGGCAGAAGACCCTCGACCTCGGCCGAGCGCTGCGCCCGTCGGCGACGGACGACGACGTCACGGGCGCCGAGCAGGCCTTCGCCTGGTACGTCGAGTACATCCGCGACCTTATCGCCGCCAAGCGCGCGAACCCCGGCGACGGCATGCTCGACGGGTTCCTCGCCGCGCAGGCCGACGGCCGGATGAGTGACGCCGAGGTGCTGGCCACCGTCACCCTCTTCTACGCCGTGGGCCACCTCGACAACAGCTTCCTCATCCAGAACGGCATCCGCCTCCTCGCCGGACGACCCGCGGACCGGGCACGCTTCGTCGCCGACCCGGCGAGCCGGCCGCAGATGATCGCCGAGACGCTGCGGTACGACACCCCCGAGCAGTTCGTCACCCGGTACGTCACCGAGGACGTCGACGTCGACGGAACCCTCCTGCCGGCGGGCGCCGTCGCCGTCCTCATGCTCGGGTCGGCCAACCGGGACGGCGAGGTGTTCCTCGAGCCCGACACCTGGGTGCCGGACAGGAAGGACGTCGTCCGCCGGCACGTGGCCTTCGGCGGCGGGCAGCACGGCTGCGCCGGGCAGGTCCTCGCCCGCGCCCAGGGCGACATCGCCATCGCCGAGCTGTTCCGCCGGTTCCCGGACGCCCGGCTCGCCGGGGAGGTCGTGTGGAAGCACACCGAGTTCATCCGGGGACTCGAGAGCGTCCCGATCTCGTTCTGACGCAGACGAAGTGCGGGGAGACCGATGAGGACGCGGGCAGCCGTCCTGACGGCGTACGGGGAGCCGCTGCTCGTCACCGACGTCGACCTCGACGCCCCCGGCCCCGGCGAGGTCCTCGTCCGGGTCCACGCCGCGGGGCTCTGCGGCAGCGACCTCGGCACGATCCGCGGCACCCTGACGAACCCGCTGCCGGCCGTCCTCGGCCACGAGGCCGCGGGCGTCGTCGCCGGCGTGGGGGAGGGCGTCCGGTCGGTGGCGGTCGGGGACCGGGTCATGCTGTCGTGGTCCCCGAGCTGCCGGGGGTGCGCGGCCTGCCTGCGGTCGCTGCCGCACCTGTGCACCGCGTACGAGGCCGCGATGGACGGCGGGACCCTCCCCGACGGCACGACCCGGCTGGCCTGGGCCGGCCGGCCCCTCCACCACGTCTCCCTCGTCTCGGCGTTCGCCCGGCACACGGTCGTCCCCGCCGCCTGCGTCGTGCCGTTGCCGGACGGGATCCCGTTCGAGGTCGCGGCGATCACCGGGTGTGCCGTCGCGTCCGGCGTGGGCGCGGTCCGGAACGCGACGACGGTGGCCTCCGGCGACCGGGTCGCCGTCTTCGGCTGCGGCGGGACGGGGATGAGCGCCCTCCTCGGCGCCGTCGCGGCGGGCGCCGGCCAGGTCGTCGCCGTCGACGTCCGCCCGCACAAGCTCGAGCTCGCGCGCGAACTCGGGGCGAGCGGCGCCGTCCTGTGGTCGGGGACGGCGGACGACGTCGCCCGAGAGGTGCGGGAGTTGACCGGCGGCGGCGTGGACCACGCCGTCGAGGCGGTCGGCTCGGTGGAGGTGCTCGAGGCCGCGTTCGCGTCCACCCGCGACGTCGGGACGACCGTGCTGGTCGGGATCCCGCCCCGGGACGAGCACGTGCGGCTCCCCGCGCGGCTGCTCACCCGGACCGAGCGCCGGGTGGTCGGGAGCTGGTACGGGAGCGCGGACCCGACGGCGACCTTCGCGCACGTCCTCGACCTCTACCG
>JBQGCR010000049.1:0-2605 GCA_052038585.1 Kineosporiaceae bacterium | reverse complement strand
CGACCACGCCGTGGTCGAGGACGAGCCGGGCCGGACCGGCCCGCACGGTCCAGCGCCACGTGCGGGCGCCGTCGTCGACCGCGTCGACGACGAACCGGACGTGCACCCCGCCGACGCCGCGGACGGTGCCGGACAGGCCCGCGGCGAGCCGGCGCCGTCCGTCGTCGGTCTCCGCGCGGCGCAGGTGCGGCGACCACGTCGGCCAGAGGTCGAGGTCGGCGTACCGCTCCCAGGCCAGCGCGGCCGGGGCGTCACCGCGGGCGCGCAGGAGGAGCGTCGTCGTCAGCACCCCGCCAGCATGGAGGCCTCAGGCGGGGACGGCGACCCGGTCGGGAACCGCCGCGCGCCGGGCGGAGCGGCGCGCCGTGGCGGTGTGCAGGGCCAGCGACGCGACGAGGCAGCCGGCCATGAAGAGCGCGAGCGGGACGACCGTCGCGCCGCCGATGGCGCCGACGAGCGGGGCCAGCGTGCCGCCGACGGCGAACTGCAGCACGCCGAGCAGGGCCGAGGCGGCGCCCGCCCGCTCGGGGTGGGCGTTCATCGCGCGGCTCGACGCGACGGGCATCGTCGCCCCGACGGCGAGGACGACGAAGAACAGCGGGACGACGACGCCCCACACGCCCCCGAGGCCGGTGACCCCGCCCGCGAGGATCGCGAGCGCCGCGACGGTGCCGAGGCCGATCGAGGCCGGGAGCATGGTGTCGGGCGACCAGCGGTGCGCGAGCAGGCCCGCGACCTGGTTGCCGAGGACGAGGCCGACCGAGTTCACCCCGAAGAGCAGGCCGTACTGGGCGGGCGTCAGGCCGTAGACCTCGCGCAGGACGAAGGACGACGAGGAGACGTAGATGAACAGCGCCGCGAAGGCGAGCGAGACGACGAGCGCGGCCGCCATGAAGTCGCGGTCGGTGGCGAGCACACGGTAGGCACGCACCGCCCGGCGGACGCCGGGCCGGCGCCGCGAGGGCGGCAGGCTCTCCTCGAGGAGGGTGACGACGACGACCGCGAAGACCGCGCCGAGCACGCCGAGCACGACGAACAGGCCGCGCCAGGACATGTGCTCCAGGAGCAGGCCGCCCACGGTCGGCGCGGCGATCGGCACCACGCCGACGACGAGCATGAGCCGGCTGAAGGCCTTGACGAGCTCGGGCCCCGACGCGAGGTCCCGGACGACGGCGCGGGCGACGACGATGCCGGCCGCCCCGGCCAGGCCCTGCGCGAACCGCAGCGCGGTGAAGGTGGCGATCGACGGCGCGAGGGCGCAGGCGAAGGACGCGAGGCTCCACGCCGCGAGACCGAAGGCGATGGGCCCGCGGCGGCCGACGGCGTCGGAGATCGGGCCGGCGACGACCTGGCCGAGCGCGAGGCCGAGGACGCAGGCGGTGAGGGTGACCTGGACGGCGGCCTCGCTCGCGCCGAGCTCGGTGGCGAGCTCGGGGACGGCCGGCAGGTAGAGGTCGATGGACAGCGACCCCAGCGCCGTGGCGGCGCCGAGGACGACGAGCTGACGGGCGGAGAGTCGGACGCGGGAGCGCGGGGCGGAGCGGTGCACCTGGTATGAGTCCTCGGTCGGTCGTGTCGTGCAGTGTTCGTCCGGTCGAGGCTGCGTCGGCTCGGCCCTACCCGGGCGGTAACCCGGCCGTGCCCAGGATATTCCTGGTCATGGGATGAATCGAAGGGCAGGTGGCTCGTGTCACACCACCCGCCCGGGCCGCCTCAGCGGCAGAGCTGGTAGATCCGGCCGAGCTCGACGTCGTCGTGGTCGGCGAGCCAGCGCGGGCACGCGTGGAGCACGCCGTCCCCGTCGATGGTGAAGTCCGGCAGCGAGTCGCTGACGACGGCTGCGGTGCGGACCTCGCGGCCGAGCCGGGCGAGCTGCTCGGCGGCCGTGGTCGTCGCTGTCGCGGGGGTCATGTTCGTCATCTCCTTCGTCGAGCCCGGTACCCCGGGCGGCACCGCCTCACGCGCTCCGCCGGTCTCCCCGACGCGGGTCGTGCGTCGAGGAGGCCGGCGGCGGCGCGAGGGATACCTGTCAGAACCGCTCGAACTTCTCCTCGTCCAGGAGGGCCCCGGCGTTACCGGTTCCGGTGGACTGACCGGCGAGGACCGCCCGGACGGGCTGCGACGGCACCCACGCGGCCTGCGACGCCCGGCTGCGGGCGGCCGTGCTGCGCGGCGTCGCGCCGCGCTCGACGGTGAAGAACTGCATGAGCTCGCGCAGGCTCGCCGCCTGGCCCGCCAGCTCCTCGGCGGTCGCGGCGAGCTCCTCGCTCGACGAGGCGTTCTGCTGCGTGACCGTCGACATCTGGACGATGGCCCGGTTGATCTGGGCGACGCCGCTCGTCTGCTCCGCCGAGGCCGCTGCGATCTCCTGGACGAGGTCGGACGTGCGCCGGATGCTCGGCACGATCCCGTCGAGCAGGGCACCGGCCCGCTCGGCGGTCCGCACGCTCTCCCCGGCGAGCTCGCCGATCTCCTGGGCGGCGACCTGGCTGCGCTCGGCGAGCTTGCCGACCTCGGAGGCGACGACGGCGAAGCCCTTGCCGTGCTCGCCGGCCCGGGCGGCCTCGATCGTCGCGTTGAGCGCGAGCATGTTCGTCTGGAACGC
>JBQGCR010000048.1:0-3565 GCA_052038585.1 Kineosporiaceae bacterium | reverse complement strand
CCGCTCCGGCGGCGGCCGCGTCACCCGCCGGACGACGCACCCGGGCGGCGTCACGCACGCTCGAGATCTCGCCGCGCACCGGGGCGACGGCCTCGTCGAGGGGGTCGAGCAGCGCCTCGCGGACGATGCGCCGGGGGTCGTACTGGCGCGGGTCGTACTGGCGCCAGTCGATGTCGTCGTACTCCGGGCCGAGCTGGTCGCGCAGCGAGTCCTTGGCACCCTCGGCCATCACCCGCAGCCGGCGGATGCCGTGCGCGAGCTTGGCGGCGTACTCCGGCAGCTTGTCCGGACCGAGCACGAACACCGCGATGAGTGCGAGCAGGATGATCTCCCACCCGTTGACGCCGAACACCGCGTCACGCCCCTTCGCTGCGGGGGGTCACTCCGACCCCTGGAGCACCATGGTGACATCCCGCTCCCGACCGTCGCGCACGATGGTCAGCTTCACGGACTCCCCGACCCTGCGGGCGCGGATCTTGACGACGAGCTCGCCGTCGTCCGTCACCGGCCGGCCCTCGAAGGCGGTGATGACGTCGCCGGCCTCGATGCCCGCCTCGTCCGCGGGTCCGCCGGGGTTGACGGCGGGGTCGCCGTTCGGCCCGTCGTCGGCGACGCGCACCCCCTCGCCGTCGTAGGAGCTGTCGAGGTACACGCCGATGATCGGGTGCTCGGCCTTGCCGGTGCGGATCAGCTGGTCGACGGTCGTCGCGACCTGGTCGCTGGGGATCGCGAAGCCGACGCCGATGTTGCCGCTCTGGCCACCGAGCGAGGTGCCCGGCACCCGGGCGATCGCGGAGTTGACGCCGATGACCCGGCCCTGCATGTCGAGCAGCGGGCCGCCGGAGTTGCCGGGGTTGATCGCGGCGTCGGTCTGGATCGCGTTGATGAACGACTGGTCGTCCTGCTGCCCCGGCGTGACGGGACGGTCGAGCGCGCTGACGATGCCGCTCGTCACGGTCGAGTCGAGGCCGAGGGGCGCGCCGACGGCGATGACCTCGTCACCGACGACGACGTCGGCGGAGCTGCCCACCGGCAGCGGCGCGAGCTCGGCGCCCTCGACCCGCACGACGGCGAGGTCGTACGACGCGTCGCGCCCGACGACCTTGCCGGACACCTGCTTCCCGTTCGAGAGGACGACGGTGATGGTGGAGTCGCCGGCGCCCGCGACGACGTGGTTGTTCGTCACCACGTGCCCCTGGTCGTCGTAGACCCACCCGGAGCCGGTGGCGCCCCCGTCCGCGCCCTCGACGCGCAGCGTCACGACGCTCGGCAGCGCGGTGGCGGCGATGTTGGCCACCGACCCACGGGGGCGGGTCGTCGCACCGGCCCCCGGCTGCGGGGCGGCGACGGACGTGCCCGAGGAGCCCGCCCCGCGGTCGGCGAGCGCCCCACCGACGATGCCGCCGGTCGTGCCGGCGACGAGGGCCGTCGCCAGGGCCACACCGACGAGCGCGCCCCAGCCCGGGCCACGCCGGCCGGGTCGCGGCTCGGGCTGCGAGACGGGGTGGGCGGACGACGCGGCCGGAGGCACGGGCGGGGCGCCCCACGAGCCGCTGATCGGCTGGTACGGCGGCGGTGGGGGCGGGCCGGCCGGGAGCTCGGTCGTCGGCTCCGCACCCGTGGCGCTCGCCCACCGCGGCTCCGCGGTGGGTACCGGCTCGGTCGCCGGGGCGCTCGGGGGCTCGCGGTCCCACGGCTGCCAGTCGTCGGACCCGCGGTCCCGTTCGCTCATGGCGTCGATTGTGCCTGCTGGCGCGACGGCGCGGGCGAGGAGGTGCGCGTCGTCAGGCTGACCTGCGCGAACGCCGTCGTCCCGTGCGGGACGACGACCCGGGTCGTCGCCGACGCCGGGCCCGCGGGCGACCCGGCGGGCCGCACGACGGCGGGGCTGCCGATGACCGTCAGGCTCCACGCGGCCGCGGCGGAGACGCCGGCCGCGGCGGCCGCCACCACGGTGGCGCGCAGGGCGCTGCGGTGGCAGGGCGGGGCCGACGGGGCGAGCAGCCGGAGGGGGTCCGGCCCGGTGGCCGCGGCCGGCGCGGGCGCGGCGGGCGGCTCGAGGTCGCGCGCGAGGGCGAGCAGGCTGACCCGCAGGTCGCCGGGCATCGACGGGGCCCCGGCGAGGGCGGCCCGCAGCCGGCGCTCCTGCCCGACGGCGTGGCGGCACACCTCGCAGGCGACGAGGTGGCGGTCCCAGGCCTGCTCGCGGGACGCGCCGAGCCGGCCGGCGGCGTACTCCGAGAGCTCGTCGCCGAGGCACTGCACGCCCGCGCGGGCCGTCATACGACTCCCGCGGCGGGCCGCCGGACGACCGGGCCGCGACGGGCGGGGGCGGTGACCTCGGGGCGGGGGCGCGGGGCCCGGTGGGCGAGCGCCTCGCGCAGCTGGGCCCGGCCGCGGTGGATGCGCGAGCGCACCGTGCCGAGCTTGATGCCGAGCGTCGCCGCGACCTCCTCGTAGGAGAGGCCCTCGATGTCGCAGAGGACGACCGCGGCACGGAAGTCCGGCGAGAGCGCGTCGAGCGCCCGCTGGACGTCGTCGTCGAGGTGGGTGTCGGCGAAGGTCTGCTCGGGGCCGAGGTCGCGGCTCGGCAGGCGTGCCGCCGACTCGTCCGAGAGGGCGTCGAAGCGGATGCGCTGCTTGCGGCGCATCTTGTCGAGGAAGACGTTCGTCGTGATGCGGTGCAGCCAGCCCTCGAAGGTGCCGGGCTGGTAGGTGTGCAGCGAGCGGAAGACGCGGACGAAGACGTCCTGCGTGAGGTCCTCGGCGTCGTGGACGTTGCCGGTCAGGCGGTAGGCCAGGCGGTAGACGCGCGCCGAGTGCTGCTCGACGACCTCCTCCCACGACGGGGGCACCCACGCGGTCCCCGTGCCCACCGGGGCCGGGTCTGCGGTCGTCGCCATCGGTTCCTCGCTCACCACGCTGCTCATGCCACCCATCGATACGTGCCGGAACCGTGAATTGTTCCCGGGAAGGCTGAACGCCGGCTGGGAACCGGTGGCGCGCCGCCCCCCGCGCGGCGCACTAGGGTTGCCGCCATGAGCGGACTGAAGCCGGCCAGCTGGTCCTACGCGGAGGAGTTCGTCCCCGAGCCCGAGGTCGTCGAGGCGGCCCGCCGCCGGGGCGCCGAGCTCGGCGCCGCCTCCCCCGTCGGCACCGGGGCGGGCGCCGTGCTGCGCCTGCTCGCGGCGAGCGTGCGGGCCAAGCACGTCCTCGAGGTCGGCACCGGCGCCGGCACCTCCGGGCTCTGGCTGCTCTCGGGGATGCCCGACGACGGCATCCTCACGACGATCGACGTCTCGGCCGAGCACCAGCGCCTCGCCCGCCAGGCGTACGCCGAGGCTGGCTACCCGCACCAGCGCACGCGCGTCATCACCGGCGCCGCCGCCGAGGTCCTGCCGCGGATGGCCGACGGCGGCTACGACATGGTCCACGTCGACGCCGACAAGGACACCTACCCCACCTCCGTCGAGCACGCGGTCCGGCTGCTGCGCAGCGGCGGGGTGCTCGTCGTCGACAACATGCTCTGGCACGACAAGGTCGCCGACCCCGCCTCGCGGGACGC
>JBQGCR010000047.1:0-3860 GCA_052038585.1 Kineosporiaceae bacterium | reverse complement strand
TCGCCCCCGCGAGCCCGGACGACACCGGCTCCTACGCCGAGGCCGTCGCGGAGGCGGTCGGCATCGTCCGCGCCTCCGGCCTCCCCCACGAGACGAACGCGATGTTCACCAACCTCGAGGGCGAGTGGGACGAGGTGTTCGCCGTCCTCAAGCAGTGCACCGAGGCGATGACCGCGCGCCACCCGCGCGTCTCGCTCGTCGTCAAGGCCGACATCCGCCCCGGGCACACGGGGATGCTCACCTCCAAGGTGCAGCGCATCGACGAGGTGCTCGGCGAGGGCTGAGCCCGACCACGGGTCCCGCTCAGGCCGGGGTGGCGGTCAGCGCCGCGGCCGCCTCGACCCAGCGGGTGGCCTCGGCGAGGCTCGGCGTCGTGCCGAGCGCCCGCCGGGGCTTCGCGGCCACCCGGTAGCGCTCGACGAGGTCGGCCGGGTCGGCGGCCGCCAGCGCCGCGACGTCGGTGATGCCGGCGTCGTGCAGCACCGCGGCGTGCGTCCGGTCGACCCCGGGGACGCCGAGCAGCCCGGCGAGCACGGTGAACCGGCCGAGCTCCTCGCGGTCGACGCCGAGCAGGCTGACGAGGCTCGCCGAGGCGGTGGCGCGGGTCGCGAGCCGGGCGAACCCGCTCGTCGTCGTCACGTGTGCCCCGCGCAGCGTCGCCACCTGGGCGTCGGTCAGCCCGTCGATGTCCTCGACCGGCCGGTCGACGACCGGGGCCTCGACGACCTCGTCCGGCGGTGGCTTGGGGACCGGGACGACGGTCATCGACACGGTCGAGAGCGCGGCGGCGTTGACCTGGTCGCCGGGGCGGACGAACTGGAAGCCGATGGTGCCGACGGCGGTGACGTCGACGTGCACCTTGGACTCGAGGGTGAACTCGCGCACGGCGAAGTTCGACGTGCCGTTGCCCATCGTCCCGAGGCGCTCGGCGATGCCGTCGAGCGCGTGCTGCAGCCCGTCGGCGAGGTCGTCGGAGGACCGCGGCGGGTCGGCGAGCGCGGCGAGCTTCGCCTCGAGGGCGGCGTTCTCGGCGCGCGCCGAGGCCAGCTCGCCGCGGAGGGCGTCGACGATCTTCTCGAGGTTCTCGCCGGACGCGGCCGGGTCGGCGCCGGTCACCGGCGTGAAGACGCCGGTGATGCCGTCCACCGTCACGAGGCGATCGACGCCGATGCGCTCGAGGGCGGCGAGGCGGCCGGGGTCGAGGGTGGTGCGGACCTGGGGTGGGGTCATGGCGACGGGGGTCCTTCCTCGGTCGCCGGGAGCGGGGTCGGGGCGACGCGCTGGGGGGTCAGGGTGAGCCGGACGCGGGTGCCGGCGGCGGAGCGGTAGCCGTAGACGCCGACGGTGACCGGGTTGACGGTCCGGCACAGCAGGCGCGTGCGGGCCGGGCCGCCGTCGTCGGACGCGACGCGGACGGCCTCGGTCGAGAGCACGAGGTCGACCGAGGCCTCGTCGAACGCGTACCAGAGCGGCGGGAGGGCGAGGCTGCCCGGCGCGGCGGCCGCGTACTCCGCGGCCCGGGCGCGGGCGTGCTCGTCGAGGAGGTCCTGCGCCTCGACGACGGCGGTGACCGTGCCCGCGAGGAGGGCACCCAGCTCGGTCTGCCGGGTGCCGCTCCCCGCGGTCGGCGAGGGGTCGCCGGTGGCCACGGTCAGAACGTGACGGTCGTGGACTCGGAGACGATGCCCTTGCGGACACCCACGACGACGTCGACCGGGGTGCGGTCGGCGGTCTCGTCGACGAAGGTCCGGGTCAGGAGGATCGTCAGCTGCCCGTCGCCGTCGGTCTGGTCGACACCGCCGACGTACTCCCAGGCGACACCGGCCGAGTCGACCGCGAGCGTCTTGCCCGGGATGGGGTCGCCGTCGGCGTTCTCGTAGGTGATGACCACCTCCATCGTCCGCGACTCCGCCGGCGGGCCGCCCACGTCGGCGATCGGGCCGGCGTCGATGCTGATCGACGGCCCGACGACCGCCTGGCGCGGGCGCGGCACCCCGATGTCGTGGCGCGGCTCGAGGATGGCGTTCATCCGCAGGAGGCCGACCGAGCTCTCGGAGCGGTACGCCGTGTCGACGTGCGCCTGCGAGGAGTCGTACTGGAAGTTGTTGTAGCCGCCCCCGAAGATCAGGCCGATGCCCGCCTGTCCGTGGGAGTCGGTGTTGCTGTGCACGTAGCTGTCGCTCGACTGCGTCGTCGCGAACTGCGACGCCGAGAAGCGGCCCTGGAGCCGGACCTGCTTCCACTCGTAGAGGACGGGGTCGACGACGTCGATGAGCGGCAGCTTCTGGGTGAAGGTCTGCGCGCCCGTCACGGTGCCGGCGTCGTCGTACTCGACCTCCTGGACCGCGATGACGTCGACGAGCGTCTGCGACAGCGCGGACGTGGTGTCCGCCGCGGTCTTGTTGAGCTCCTGCTGCGTGCTGGCGACGGCCTGCCCGGTGAGCCGGACGAGGTCGCCGAAGGCCATGCCGGCGGTGTTGAGCTGACCGCTCACGTCGGTGTTCGCCATGGGACTCCCCTTCTCTCAGATCGTGAGCGCGTAGCTCTGGCTCATCGCCCCGAGCCGGGCGACGAGGGTGACGCGGGCGCCGGCGGCGCCGGCGTTCGGGACGTTGCGGGTGACGGTGACGAGCACCTGGCCCTCCGCGTTCGTGCTGTTGCCGGTGAACGGCGCGGTGGTCGAGAAGCTGGTGCGCAGCCCCCCGGCCTCGATCCGCAGCGGCACACCGGGGTTGACGTCGCCCCCGGCCTTGCGCACCGTGACGACGACGTCGACGGAGCGGTTGACGCCCGCGCCGGCGACGGCGGTCTCCTTGACCGGTCCCTGCGAGAAGACGATCTGCGGGCCGATGGCGACCTGGCTCGGCACCGGCAGCTTGCCGGTCGTGCGCGGGCCGAGGATGGCATCCAGCCGCACCTCGCCGGAGGACCAGCTGGCCTCCTGCTCGTGCGAGGTCCGCACGTCCTGGGTGTTCTCGTACCCGTACTCGTAGTTGACCCCGAGGAAGCCCCAGAAGAGGCCCGCTCCCCCGACCCCGCCGCCGGACTGCTTGGCGCTGAAGGTCAGCCCGTCGCTCTCGTTGAACGCCCCGCACGAGAGGTCCATCGAGAGGGCGACGCGCTTCCACTCGTGGACGGTCGGCATGAAGAAGTTGAGGACCGAGAGGTCGGTGCTCACGAGCTCGGTGTCGGCGGCGACGGGGAGGCCGTCGTCGTCGAGGTGCTGGATGACGTCGGTGACGACGGTGATGTTCGTGTCGGCGAGCTCGTTGACGGTGTCGATGACGCCCTGGTCGAGCGCGGCCTGCGAGTCGGCGACGCCGATGCCGATGGACTTGAGGACGTCGCCGAAGGTGGGCGCGACGGCCCGGAGCTGGCCGCTGACGTCGGCGGCGGCGACCCCGGCCCCGAGGCCGGCGGGTGCACCGAGGCCGGCGAGGGCCGCAGCGGGGGCGGGGACGACCGGGGCCGCGGTGCGCGGCGCCGGGGTCACCGGGACGGTGGTCGTGGGTTCGCGCTCGGGCGTGCGGGCCCGGGCGGCCGTCTTCGCCGGACGGCGGCGGGTGGTGCTGGCCATGGTGGCTCTCCTTGCGGTGGGTGGGGTGAGGTCAGCCCGCCGGCCACGTCCTGACGACGAGGGCGTAGGGCTGCGGCCCCTGGGGGATGTTCGCGCCGTGGACGGCGAGCACCCAGGTGCCGCCGGCCAGCCCGTCGACGTCGACGACCTCGACCGTGTTCACGCGGTCGGGGACGCCGGGCCGGTCGGGTCGGCCGGGCTCGTGGTTGCCGTGGACCGGCGGCGACGCAGGGAGGGGTCCGGTGAGCGAGAGGTCGAGGTCGCAGACGAGGCGCTCCCCCGG
>JBQGCR010000046.1:0-4188 GCA_052038585.1 Kineosporiaceae bacterium | reverse complement strand
GTCTCGATCAGCGGGTACCACATCGCCGAGGCGGGGGCGAACCCCATCTCGCAGCTCGCGTTCACCCTCGCCAACGGCTTCACGTACGTCGAGGCCTACCTCGCGCGCGGGATGGCGGTCGACGACTTCGCGCCGAACCTGTCGTTCTTCTTCTCCAACGGGATGGACGCCGAGTACACCGTGCTCGGCCGGGTCGCCCGGCGGGTCTGGGCGATCGCGATGCGCGACCGGTACGGCGCCGGCGAGCGCGCCCAGAAGCTCAAGTACCACGTCCAGACCTCGGGCCGGTCGCTGCACGCCCAGGAGATGGACTTCAACGACATCCGCACGACCCTGCAGGCGCTGTGCGCGCTGTACGACAACGCGAACTCGCTGCACACCAACGCCTTCGACGAGGCGGTGACGACGCCGTCCGCCCGCTCGGTGCGCCGGGCGCTCGCGATCCAGATGATCATCGACGCCGAGTGGGGGCTGTCGCAGAACGAGAACCCGCTGCAGGGCTCGTTCGTCGTCGAGCAGCTCACCGACCTCGTCGAGGAGGCCGTGCTCGCCGAGTTCGACCGGATCGCCGACCGCGGTGGCGTGCTCGGCGCGATGGAGACCGGCTACCAGCGCGGCAAGATCCAGGACGAGTCGATGCTCAACGAGCACCGCAAGCACGACGGCTCGCTGCCGATCGTCGGGGTGAACACGTTCCAGCCGGAGGAGCGCGAGGACGGCGTCGCCCACCTCCAGCTGGCCCGCGGCACGGAGGCGGAGAAGCGGTCGCAGCTCGAGCGGCTCGCCGACTTCCACGCCCGGCACGCGGACGAGGCACCGGCCGCCCTCGCCCGGCTCCAGCACGCGGCGACGAGCGGGGGCAACCTCTTCGCCGCGCTGCTCGACGCCGTCCGCTCGTGCTCGCTCGGGCAGGTCACGGACGCCCTCTTCGAGGTCGGGGGCCAGTACCGCCGCTCCGTCTGAGCCGCACCCGCCGGACCTCCCGGCTCGTCCCGGTTCGACCCCCGCTGTTCGGGCGAGCGGGTGGGCGGTCCGCGCCCGGGGCGGCCGGGCCGCGTGCGACGATCCCTGCATGGCCGAGGACCGGACCTTCCGCGTGGACCTGCGCGGGCTCGTCGACGTCCTCAGCCGGCACCTGTACTCCAGCCCGCGCGTCGTCGTCCGCGAGCTCGTCCAGAACGCCGTCGACGCCGTGACGACGCGGCGCCGGACCGACCCGCGCTCACCCGGCCGGGTGCTCCTCGTCCCCGCCGACGTCGCCCCCGACGGCCGGCTGCACTGCCTCGACACCGGCGTGGGCCTCACCCCGCAGGAGGCCGAGACCTTCCTCGCGACGATCGGCTCCTCGTCGAAGCGGGACGAGCTCGGGCTCGCCCGCGACGGTCTGCTCGGGCAGTTCGGCATCGGCCTGCTGTCCTGCTTCCTCGTCGGCGACGAGGTCGAGGTCGTGACGACGACGGGCGACGGCGTCGTCACCCGCTGGGTCGCGACCGCCGACGGGCGGTACCGCACCGAGGTGCTCGAGGGGGACGACGTCCCGGCCGAGCAGGTGCTCCGGCACGAGCTGCTCCACGCCGCCGGGGTGACGGACTGGCCCGAGCCGGCGGGTGGCGGGCCGGGGACCTGGGTGCGGGTGCGCCCGCGGCGGCACGCCGCCGGCCCGACAGGCTCCGGCGAGGTGGAGCGCCTGGCCGCCAGGTACGCGCGGATGCTGCCCGTCGACGTCCGCGTCGCCACCCCGGCGGGCCCGGTCCGGGTGACCTCCGGCCGGCGGCCCTGGGACGTCGACGAGCGCACGCTCGCCGACCGGCTCCCGGAGGTCGAGCGGCTCCTCGGCGTGCCGCTGCTCGCCCTCGTGCCCGTGCAGGTGCGCCAGGCCGGCCTGACCGGCCTCGTCGGGATCCTCGCCGTCCCGACCGCCCCGACCTCGCGGCAGGCGCACACCGTGCACGCCCGGGGGATGCTCGTCGGCACGGAGGTCGACGGGCTCCTGCCCGAGTGGGCCTTCTTCGCCCGCGCGCTCGTCGACGCGACGGGGCTGCGCCTCACCGCCTCCCGCGAGGGGCTCTACGACGACGACCTGCTCGCCGCGGTCCGGGAGGACCTCGCCGAGCAGCTGCGGCGCTGGCTGCTGCGCACCGCGAGCGTCGACCCGGTGCGCTTCGCCGACGTGCTCCGCCTGCACGAGAGCGGGATCCGCGCGCTCGCCGTCCACGACGACGACCTGTTCCGGGTCTACGTCCCGTCGATGACGGTCGAGACGACGCTCGGCACGATGCCGCTCGGCGAGCTCCTGCGGCAGGCCGACGTCGTCCGCTGGACCGCCTCGGTCGACGAGTTCCGCCAGCTGCTCCCCGTCGCGGGCGCGCAGGGCCTGGCCGTCGTCAACGCCGGCTACACGTTCGTCGAGGAGCTCATGGAGCGCCTGCACCTGCTCGACCCGCCCGTGCGCCAGCTCCGGGTGCACCCCGGCGACCTCGACGCGCACGTCGAGGACCCCGACGACGACGTCGCCGCGCGCCTCGCGCCGTTCCTGCGGCTCGCCGCGGAGTCGCTCGCCCCGCTCCAGGTCGACGTCCTGCTGCGCAGCTTCCGGCCGGTCACCGTGCCCGCCGTCGTCCTCGACGACCGGGAGCGGGAGCAGCTGCGCGCCTCCCGCGAGGTCGCCGCCCGCGCGGACGACGTGTGGGCGGGCATCCTCGACGCGCTGGACCCCGGCGACCCGGCGGCGATCCGGCTCATGCTCAACGCGGACAGCCCGCTGGTGCGGCGGCTGGCCGCGCTCGAGGACGAGCACCTCCAGACGGTCGCGGTCGAGGCGCTGTGGTGCCAGGCCCTGCTGCACGGCCAGCGCCCGCTGCGCCCGTCCGACCAGGCGGTGCTCAACCGGTCCTTCGTCGAGCTGCTCGAGCTCGCCCTCGAGGGGGGCGCCGGGTGAAGGCCCGGGCGCTCGACGAGCAGCTCGCCGCCGTGCGGGCGATGCCGCACGGGCCGGACCGGGTCCGCGAGGCGCTGGAGTGCGTCGGGGCCGCCGACGCTCTCGCCGACGACGTCCGCGCCGTCCGGGCCCGCCTCCTGCTCGTCGACAGCTACGGGCTGCTCGACGCCCAGCGGCCGCGGCTGTTCACCCCGTTCGCGTGGCTGCTCGCCCGGTGGGACGCCGAGCCGCACCTGTTCGGGGCGGCGGAGCGGCACGCGTTCCTCTGGTACTTCAAGTGGGCGAGCGTCTACGTGCTCGACCACCCGGAGGTGCCGCTGGCCCGGGTCGAGCAGGCGCTCGCCGACATGCGCGAGCGCTACGTGCGCGCCGGGGAGCCCCTCGCGCCGTACGAGCAGAGCCGCTACAAGGTGCTGCGGCACCTCCACGGCGACGCCGACCCCCGCGTCGGCGAGGCCTACGAGGCGTGGGCGTGCCTGCCGCGCAGCGAGCTGTCCGACTGCGGCGCCTGCGAACCGACCGACCGGGTGCTGCGCGAGGTCGCGCTCGGCCGGCACGCGGAGGCGGTCGAGGCCGCGCTGCCCGTGCTCGCCGAGGGCGGGTGCCTCGAGCAGCCGCACCGGATGGCCGACGCCGTCGTCGCCTCGCTCGTCGTCGTCGGCGCCCCCGAGCGGGCCGCGGCCGAGCACAGCCGCGCGGTGCGCCTGCACACCGGCCGGACCGGCGACGGCGCCGGGCTCGCCGACCAGCTCCACGTCAGCGCCCGCGTCGGCCGCTACGGCCGCGGGCTCGACCTGCTGACCCGTGCGCTGCACCAGGTCGAGACCCACCCCGCGGCGCGGGAGCGGCTGCGCCTGTCGGTCGCCGGGGCGCGGCTGCTCGGCGGCCTCGTCGAGGCCGGCCACGGTGACGTGGAGGTCGCCTCCCGACGGCCCGACGGCCGGTTCGCCCTGCCGCGCGGCGCCGCCGAGCTGCGGGCCGAGCTCGTCGAGGTCGCCGACCGGCTCGCCGCGGCCTTCGACGAGCGCAACGGGACACCGACGGTCGGCCGACGGGTCCGGGCCGCACTCTTCGCCCCCGACCTCCCCCCGGTGCCGGACTGGCCTGCGGCACAACGGGTCCGCGGCCTGGACCGGCCCGAGCGCCGGCTCGTCGCCGTCCCGTAGCAGGCCCGCCACCCCGAGCCGCCCGCCGTGCGGCTAGACGCGCTCGCCGCCCTGCGCGAGGACGCCGAGCGCACCGGCCGCGCC
>JBQGCR010000045.1:0-2938 GCA_052038585.1 Kineosporiaceae bacterium | reverse complement strand
CGTCGGTCCGCACTCGCCGCAGTCGGACCGCGACCTCGTGCTCTACGGCGCGTTCGCCAGCGCCCGGCACTGGATGGACGCGCCGGGCGCGACGGCCGCGAACGCCGCCCGCGGCGAGCACCTCGTCGCCCGGGCCGCGCTCGCCGTGGGCGAGCACGCCCTCGGGCTGACCCACGCCCGGCGCTGCCTCGACCTCGTCGAGGCCCACCCGGACGTCATGGAGGTCTGGGACGCGCCCTTCGCCCACGAGGCCCTCGCCCGGTCGCTCGCGGCGACGGGCGACGCCGGCGCCGGTGCGGCGCACCGGGCTCGTGCGGCTGAGCTCACCGCCGCCTGCCCGGACCCCGGCGACCGCGAGGTCCTCGAGGCCGAGCTCGCCCGCGAGCCCTGGTTCGGCCTGGCCTGACCCGGCCGGTCCCCGTCAGCCCCGCACGAGGTGCGGGGTGAGCACGTCGAGGACGCCGGCGTCCTCGATCGTGCTCGGGACCGTCGGGGTCTTGCCGTCGGCGATCTCCCGCATCGTCTTGCGCAGGATCTTGCCCGACCGGGTCTTCGGCAGGGCCGGCACGACGTCGACCTCCCGCAGCGCGGCGACGGCGCCGATCTGGTCGCGCACCGCGGTGACGAGCTGGGCCTGCAGCGTGGCGGCGTCGACGTCGACGCCCGCCTTGAGGACGACGAATCCGCGCGGCACCTGGCCCTTGAGCTGGTCGTGCACGCCGATGACGGCGCACTCGGCGACGGCCGGGTGCTGGGCGAGGACCGCCTCCATCGAGCCGGTCGACAGGCGGTGCCCGGCGACGTTGATGACGTCGTCCGTCCGGCCCATGACGTAGAGGTAGCCGTCGGCGTCCTTGTACCCGCCGTCGCCGGTGAGGTACCAGCCGGGGAAGGCGGACAGGTAGCCCGCGACGTAGCGCTCGTCGTCGCCCCACAGCGTCGGCAGCGTGCCCGGCGGCAGCGGGAGCCGGATGCAGATCGCGCCCTCGGTGTCCGGGCCGACGGGCTCGCCGTGCTCGTCGAGCACCTGGACGTCGTACCCCGGGACCGGCACCGACGGCGAGCCCGCCTTGATCGGCATGGGCTCCAGGCCGCGCAGGTTCGCGCAGATCGGCCAGCCGGTCTCGGTCTGCCACCAGTTGTCGACGACGGGGACGCCGAGGGTGCTGCTCGCCCACCGGTAGGTGTCCGGGTCGAGCCGCTCGCCGGCGAGGAAGAGCGTCCGCAGGCTCGACACGTCGTAGCGGGCGAGGTGCGTCGCCTGCGGGTCCTCCTTCTTGATGGCGCGGAACGCCGTCGGCGCGGTGAAGAGCGCGTTGACCCGGTACTGCTCGATGACGCGCCAGAAGGCGCCGGCGTCCGGCGTCCCGACGGGCTTGCCCTCGTAGAGCACCGTCGTCGCCCCCGCGAGCAGCGGCGCGTAGACGATGTAGGAGTGCCCGACGACCCAGCCGACGTCGCTCGCGGCCCAGAAGACGTCCCCGGCCCGGATCCCGTAGACGTTGCCCATCGACCACGTGAGCGCCACGGCGTGGCCGCCGTTGTCCCGGACGATGCCCTTGGGCTTGCCGGTCGTCCCGGAGGTGTAGAGCACGTAGAGCGGGTCGGTCGCCTCGACGGGCACGCACGGCGCGGGCTGCACGGCGTCGGGGCGCATGACCGTCGCCCAGTCGACGTCCCGCTCGCCCATCTCGGCGGTGACCTGCGGCCGCTGGAGGATCACGCAGTGGTCGGGCTTGTGCCCGGCCTGCTCGATCGCGGCGTCGAGCATCGGCTTGTACGCGATCGTGCGGGTCGGCTCGATGCCGCACGAGGCGGAGACGACGACCTTGGGGCGGGCGTCGTCGATCCGGATCGCGAGCTCGTGCGGGGCGAACCCGCCGAACACGACCGAGTGGACGGCGCCGATCCGCGCGCAGGCGAGCATCGCGACGACGGCCTCGGGGACCATCGGCATGTAGACGACGACGCGGTCGCCCTTCTCGACGCCGAGCGCCTGGAGGACGCCGCCGAAGCGCGCGACCTGCTCGAGGAGCTCGGCGTACGTCAGCGTCCGCGCCGTGCCGGTGACCGGCGAGTCGTAGTGGATCGCCGGCTGGTCGGCGCGGCCGGCGACGACGTGCCGGTCGAGCGCGTTGAAGCACGTGTTGAGCACACCGCCGGGGAACCACCGGTAGAAGGGCGGGGTGTCGTCGTCGAGGACGCGCTTGGGCTGGGTGATCCAGTCGACGCCGCGTGCCGCCTCCCCCCAGAAGCCCTCGGGGTCGCTGATGCTGCGTGCGTAGGCTGCCGCGTAGGCGCCGTCGCCCTGCGTCGTGGTCACGCGTGCATCCTGGCCGACGGGGCGCCGTCAGTCCACGCCCCCGGCGACGAGCCGCCGCCCCGGCGCGACGAGCGGCGGGCCGGCGCCGCACCGCCCCGTCAGACTAGGGACCATGGCCCTCGATCCCCACCGGCTGCCCGACGCGGCGCTGACCTTCCTCGCCGACCGGCACCTCGCGACGCTGACGACGCTGCGCCCCGACGGCAGCCCGCACGTCGTCCCCGTCGGCTTCACGTGGGACGGCGAGGCGCGCGTCGCGCGGGTCATCGCGAGCCGCGGGTCGGTCAAGGTCCGCAACGCCCGTGCGGGCGGCCGCGCCGTCGTCTGCCAGGTCGAGGGTCGGTTCTGGCTCTCGCTCGAGGGTCCGGCGCGGGTGCTCGAGGACGCGGTGTCCGTCGCCGACGCCGAGCAGCGCTACGCCCGTCGCTACCGGGTGCCCCGCCCCAACCCCGAGCGCGTCGTCGTCGAGATCGCCGTCGACCGCGTCCTGGGTCACCTCCCCGCCTGACCACCGAGCGCGCACCCAAATCCACCGAGTGCGGGCTCAGATCCGCCGAGTGCGCGCTCAGATCCACCTGGTGCGCACTCAGATCCCCCGAGCGGGCGACGAACTCC
>JBQGCR010000044.1:0-6232 GCA_052038585.1 Kineosporiaceae bacterium | reverse complement strand
CTCGCCGTGCCGCTGCTCATGACCGGCGTGCGGCTCGCGGCCGTGCAGGTGGTCGCGACGGCGACCATCGCGGCGCTCGTCGCGGGCGGCGGCCTGGGGCGGATCATCACGAGCGGGTTCGGCCGCCAGGACCAGGCCGAGCTCGTCGCCGGGGCGCTGCTCGTCGGCGTCCTCGCGCTCGCCGTCGAGGGCGTGCTCGAGCTCGTCACCCGCGCCGTCACGCCGGCCGGGCTGCCGCGCCGCGCCTGATCCGCGAGGTTTCCGGTGGCGCGCGGCGCGATCTTCGGATTCGCTGGTGCGGTGACGACGACGACCCGCGCCCGTTTCGCCCTCCTGCTCGCCGTGCCCGTGCTCGCGCTGACCGCCTGCGGAGGCGGCGGTGACGCCTTCGAGGGCGACTCGCCCTCCGGCTCGGCGACCTCCACCGCGACCGGCGAGACGTCGCTGACCGTCGGCGGCGCGAACTTCACCGAGATGAAGGTCATGCAGGCGATGTACGGCCAGCTCCTGGAGAAGGCCGGCTACACCGTCGACTACAAGACCGCCGACAACCGCGAGATCTACGCCGCGTCCCTGGAGTCCGGCGAGATCGACGTCGTCCCCGAGTACGCCGCGACGATGGCCGAGTTCCTCAACCTCGACGCCAACGGTCCGGACGCCGAGCTCATCGCGAGCAACGACGCCGACGCGACCGTCGAGGCGATGCGCCCGCTCGCCGAGGCCAAGGGCCTGTCGGTCCTCCAGCCGGCGGAGGCGGCGAGCCAGAACGGCTTCGCCGTCCTGAAGTCCTTCGCCGACGCCAACTCCCTGACGACGCTGACCCAGCTCGCGGCGCTCGACCAGCCGATCGTGCTGGCCGCGACCGAGGAGTGCCCGCAGCGGCCGTTCTGCGAGCCGGGCCTGGAGAAGACCTACGGGCTGAACATCACCAAGGTCGAGCCGCTCGGCTTCGGCAGCCCGCAGGCCAAGCAGGCCGTCGTCGACGGCAGCGCCCAGATGGTCCTCACCGGCACGACGGACGCCACCCTGGAGCAGCTCGGCCTCGTCCTGCTCGACGACGACAAGCAGCTCCAGCTCGCCGACAACCTCGTGCCCGTCGTCAACACGGCCTCGGCGGGGACCCCGGAGGTCGCGGCCGCGCTCGACGCCCTCGCGTCGAAGCTGACGACGGAGGACCTCGCGCAGCTCAACCTCCAGGTGGACGGCCAGCGGCAGAAGCCCGAGGACGTCGCCCGGGAGTGGCTGACCTCCGAGGGCCTTCTCTGACACGCCGCTGACCTGGGGCTTCGCCTCCCCGGCGAGCCCACCCCGGCGCGTTAGGGTGACCGCCGTGACCGGCATGATCCCCACCCCCGACGCACCCGCCCGCGGCACCGCCGCCCGACCCAGTCCCGCCGCCGAGACGGCCGCCAACCTCGTCCGGGTGGCGGTCCCACCGGCCGGCGTCGTCTCCGCGCTCGGGCTCGCCGGGGCGGCCGTCGTCGTCGACAGCGTGTCGCTCGGGGTCGCCGGCGCGCTCGCCGGCTGCCTCGGCGCCGGCGCCGCGTGGTGGCAGTCGCACACGGTCGAGGGCCGGTTCCGCACCGAGCGGCTGCGCAACCGCGAGTCCCACCGCCGCCTCCAGCTGACGATCGAGGACCTGCGCCGCCGGCACCCCGGGGCCGTGACGACGCTGCCGACCTCGGCCGTCGCCGCCGTCGCCCCCGTCGCCGCCGTCGCCCCTGCCGTCGAACCCGAGGGCGACGCCGAGGTGAGCGCCGTCGTCGTCGTCCCCGACACGGTGCCCGCCGTCATGCCTGCCCGCCGGCCCGAGGGCGCCCCGGAGATCTCCATGGAGCTGCCGGCGCTCGAGCGCACGGAGGTCGCCGCCCGGGCGACCGCGGACTGACGGCCGCGGCGGCGCGTATCGGGCGAACCGACGGGGTACTCCTCCAGTCACACGGTCATGTGACCGAAGGCACAGACATCCGCCTGAGAGGAGCCGTCGTGACCCCGTCCCCTGCAGCGTCGTCCGAGGTCATCAGCTTCGAGGAGGCCCGTCGCCGGCTGCACCCCGAGCCGGGCGACACGAGCTGGACCTGCCCGGCGTGCGACCTCGTCGCCGGACCGTTCACCGTCGGCGAGGCCGCGTGCCTGGCCGACGTCCACAACCGGCTCATGCACCGCGGCTCAGGCGTCGCCCGTCCCGGCGCCGCCGTCGGGGACGACGCGCTCGCCGTCTGAGGTCTCCATCCAGCGTTCGGGCGCTGCGGAGACGCGCGCCTGCCGGCACCGGGTCGCCTGCTCGACGAGCAGGACCCGGGCCGTCGCCGGGTCGAGGTGGGGCACCGACTGGCTCACCGGCCCCGGCGTCGAGTGCACCGCGAACCGGGCCAGCCCGAGCCGGCGCTGGAGCGGGCCCTGTGTCAGCCCGAGGCTCTGCATCCGGGCGTGCGGGACGACGTCGAGCATCCGCACCGCCCAACCGCCGCGGGTGAGCAGCGTCGTCCCCGTGACGCGGTAGCCGATCCGCCGCCAGGCGAGCGGGTCGACCCAGCGGGCGGCCCGCGGCGCGCCGACCCAGCCGCGGTCCGGGCCGGTCCCGGACAGGCCCGCGTCGACGACGGCGTACGGGTCGTCGCCGTCGAGGTCGCCGAGGTCGGGGACGACGAGCGCGAGCACCCTGACCGCCTCCTCCCGGGTGCCCACCGGCAGGAGCAGGCTCTCGCCGGCCTTCGTCGCGTCCCCGTCGCCGCCGTAGCCCGCGACGTCGACCTGGATCTTCCACCAGTCGACGCCGCGCCACAGCAGCGGCTGGCTCAGCCGCAGGGCCTGGACCCGGCCGGGCGGCACGGTCTGCGCGCGCTGCTCGAGCAGGCCGCGACGCAGGCGCAGGCCGTCGGGGGAGACGGCCATCCGGAAGCCGAAGCCGCTCGAGAAGCCGGTCCACAGCACGCCGGCGACGCCGAGCAGTCCGGGGACGACGGCGGCGGCGGGGGCCGCGCTGCCGACGACGACGGACGCGACCGCCAGGGCGGCGACGAAGAGGACGAGGAAGACGGTGGCGCTGGACAGGGCGAGCGAGGCGACGAGCCGTCCCGGCGTCACCTCGAGCACGAGGTGCTCCGGGGCGTGCGGCGCCTCCTCGGTCTCGTACTCCACCCCCGCGGCGCGGGCCAGGAGGTGCCCGCGCAGCCGCTGGGCCTCGGCCTCGCCGAGGTAGGCGAGCTCGACCTTGGAGTCCCCCGAGCCCGCGACCTCGAGGGTCAGCCGGGCCAGGCCCGTGATCCGGGCGAGGAGCGGCTGGGAGATGTCGACGGCCTGGAGCCGGTCGAGCCGGGCCCGGCGCTGCTGGCGGTAGAGCACGCCGGTGTGCAGCTCGAGCGCCTCCGGGCCGACCCGGTAGCGCGTCATCCGCCAGGAGAGCACGAGCCAGGCGGCACCGACGAGGAGCACGAGGAGGAACACGGCCGTGCCGCCGGCGAGGAAGCGTCCCGGCAGGGCCGAGACGCCTCCTTCGGGCAGGTCCTCCCACGGCGGGCGCTCGCCCTGGACGGCGCCCTGGCCGAGGTCCTGCGCGACGAAGAACGCGCCGACCGCGACGATCTGCCACGAGCGGATGAGCGGGGTGAGCGGGTGGACGCGCCGCCAGTCCGTCGTCGTCGCGTCCGCGGGGTCGGTCTGGGTGAGCGGCTCGGTCACAGGCCGGCCAGCTTCGCGTGGCCGCGGGACGCGAGCCGGTCGCGCAGGCGGGCGGCCTCCTCCGGCGGCAGGCCGGGGATCGCCGCGTCGGACGCCGCGGACGCCGTGTGCAGCTGGACCCGTGCGACGCCGAAGGCGCGGTCGAGCGGGCCGGCCTCGACGTCGATGTACTGCATGCGGCCGTAGGGGACGACGACGACGCGCTTGAACGCGATGCCGGACCGGACGAGCAGGTCGTCCTCCCGCTCGGCGTAGCCGAGCGCGGCGACCTGGCGGCCCGCGAGGACCCACAGGAACGCGAGGAGCAGGAGCAGCGCGGCGGGCAGCAGCCAGAGGAAGCCGCGGTCGAGGACGACGGCGGGGACGGCGGCGAGGGCGGCGAGCACGCCGAGCGCGATGAGCAGGACGACCCGGCGGGCCGACGCGAGCCGCGGGCTGACCCGGGTCCACGTCACCTCGGCCGGGTCGAAGAGGTCGCCGTCTGCCATGCGCCCAATCTCTCACAGGGCGTGGGAGGATCGCGGGCGTGGAACAGGTGACGGTGGGCGTCGGCGCGGGCGGGCTCGCGACGTCGGACATGGTCCTCAACATCGGCCCCCAGCACCCGGCCACGCACGGCGTGCTGCGGCTGCGGATCACCGTCGACGGCGAGCGGATCACCGCCGCCGAGCCCGTCGTCGGCTACATGCACCGCGGCGCGGAGAAGCTGTTCGAGGTCCGCGACTACCGGCAGATCATCGTCCTGGCCAACCGGCACGACTGGCTCTCGGCGTTCGCCAACGAGCTCGGGGTCGTCCTCGCCGCCGAGCAGATGCTCGGCATGGAGGTGCCCGAGCGGGCCGTCTGGGCGCGCACCCTGCTCGCCGAGCTCAACCGGGTGCTCAACCACCTGATGTTCCTCGGCTCCTACCCGCTCGAGCTCGGCGCGATCACGCCGGTGTTCTACGCCTTCCGCGAGCGGGAGGAGCTCCAGGCCGTCATGGAGGAGGTCTCCGGCGGCCGGATCCACTACATGTTCAACCGGGTCGGCGGCCTCAAGGAGGACCTGCCGGCGGGCTGGCTCGGCCGGGTGCGCGAGGCTGTCGCCGCCGTCCGGCGCCGGATGCCCGAGCTCGAGGGGCTCCTCGTCGGGAACGAGATCCTCCGGGCGCGCACCCGCGGCGTCGGCGTCCTGCCGCGGGCGCTCGCCGCCGCGTACGGGGTGAGCGGTCCGGTCGGGCGGGCCAGCGGCCTCGACGTCGACCTGCGGCGCGACGAGCCCTACCTCGCCTACGGCGAGCTCTTCGCCGAGGGCGGGCCGGGCCGCGTCGTCGTCCGCACCGAGGGCGACTGCCTCGCCCGGCTCGAGGTGCTCCTCGAGCAGGTGCACGTGAGCCTGGCCCTCGTCGAGGCGTGCGCCGACCGGCTCGCCGCGCTGCCCGTCGGTCCGGTCAACGTCCGGCTGCCCAAGGTGCTGCGCGTCCCCGAGGGGCACACCTACCGCTGGACCGAGAACCCGCTCGGGATCAACGGCTACTACCTGGTCTCCCGCGGCGACAAGGTGCCGTGGCGCCTCAAGCTGCGCTCGGCGTCCTTCAACAACGTCCAGGTGCTCTCGCAGATCCTGCCGGGCTGCCTCGTCCCGGACATGGTCGCCGTCCTCGGCTCGACCTTCTTCGTCGTCGGGGACGTCGACAAGTAGCGCTCACCCCGGCCGCTGGAGCAGCCAGGCGAAGGCGCCGAGGGAGCCGGGGTCGAGCAGCTCGGGGTCCCGGACGCCCAGTGCCGCGAGGGCGCGCGCCTGCGTCGTCAGCGCCGCCGTCGTCGCGCCGGCCGCCTCGCCGGCGGCGGCGAGGGCGTCGACGGCGACCTCGGCGGTGAGGTCGCTCGTGGTCGCGGTCTGGGCGGGCGCCGAACGAGCGTCGAGCGACGTGGGCGTCGGGGGACCGCACGCCGAGCTCCATGGTCATCCGTTGTTCCACGGCCGCGGCGATATGCACGCCCCGACGACCCCCATGACGTCTGTCTCAGGCACCTCCTGGAACGCGTCGACGACCATGCCCGACGCACGGACCAGGCAGCCCTGATCATCGCCGACGAGATCCACGAGCACGACCGCCGTCGTCGGGACCTGCGTGACGACAACGACTTCGGGACGCCGGGCTACCTCAGCTCACGGCTTCCGCGGATCGTGGACACGATCCACTTCGCACCCTCGCACCACAGTCGCCTTCTCCAGGCGGCTGATCTCGTCGCGTTCCTCTACCACCGCCGCGCAACGGTGACCGAACGCGACGGTCGAGCTGCGAGGGCCAACGACGCCTTGTGGGAGCGGATCACCGACAAGGTCGAGCACCAGAGGCTCTGGCGGCCCTGAAGCACGAAGGCCTCGCCGTCATCGACGGCGAGGCCTAAGGCGGGGCGGGAGGCCTCTCGGCGTCCCGTCATCAGGTTACGTCGCTCTCCGCCCAGGAGCAATCGTCTCCCTCCCGGTCCCGTAGCGCGCCTCATCACCCCGGCCGCTGGAGCAGCCAGGCGAAGGCGCCGAGGGAGCCGGGGTCGAGCAGCTCGG
>JBQGCR010000043.1:0-5560 GCA_052038585.1 Kineosporiaceae bacterium | reverse complement strand
CCCCCGCCCCGCGGACGCGGGCCCGCAGCGCCAGGGCGCGCACCCCGCCGCCCGGCCGCTGCGCGAGGCCCCCCGCGTCTCGCTCACCTCGGCGCAGCGCTTCGCGCGCCGCGTCGTCCAGCGCCGGCGCCGGCGCCTGCTCGGCCTGCTCGCCGCCGTCGCGGTCGTCGCCGGCCTCGCCTGGCTCGTCCTCGGCTCGCCGTGGCTGCGCACCCGCACCGTCGAGGTCGACGGCGCCGTCCGGCTCGACCCCGCGCTCGTCCAGCGCGCCGCGGCGGCGGACGTCGGCCGCCCGCTCCTGCTCGCCGACACCGGGAGGCTGACCTCCGTGGTCGGCAAGCAGGTCGTCGTCGACGACGTGCGCGTCGAGCGGGCGTGGCCGTCGACGCTTCGGGTCGTCGTCACCGAGCGCGTCCCGGTCGCGGCCGTGCCGACCGGCGGCCAGGTGGCCCTCGTCGACGCCGACGGCGTGACGGTCGAGCGGACGGCGAAGGCGCCGCAGGACCTGCCGGTCATCGAGATCGACCTGCTCGACGAGCGGGCCGGGCCCGCGCTGCGCGCCGGCCTCGCCGTCGTCCAGGCGATGCCGCAGGACCTGCGCGACCAGGTCCGCACCATCGGCGCGGACACGCCCGACGCCGTGTGGCTCGTCCTCGCGGACCGCGCCCGGGTGCTGTGGGGGAGCGCGGAGGAGTCCGACCTCAAGGCCGACGTGCTGCGCTCGCTGCTCCCGCAGAAGGCCCGGCAGTACGACGTCTCCGCGCCGCTCGCCCCCGCCATCCGCGCGCGGGGCTGACTCCTCCCCGGGAGCAATCCCGACCCGATCCGGCGACACGCCGCGTCGGTCGTTGAGTCGTGCCGGGGCGGTCCCTACGGTCCTGGCAGGACGAGGTTGACATAACTATAACCCTCTACCTCAGGGTGAGGGTCCGGAAAGACAGCGAGCGAGAGGCACTCGACGTGGCAGCACCGCAGAACTACCTGGCAGTCATCAAGGTCGTCGGTATCGGTGGCGGCGGCGTCAACGCGGTCAACCGGATGATCGAGGTCGGCCTCAAGGGGGTCGAGTTCATCGCGATCAACACCGACGCGCAGGCCCTGCTCATGAGCGACGCCGACGTCAAGCTCGACGTCGGCCGCGAGCTCACCCGGGGCCTGGGCGCCGGCGCCGACCCCGAGGTCGGCCGCAAGGCCGCCGACGACCACGCCGAGGAGATCGAGGAGGTCCTCAAGGGGGCCGACATGGTCTTCGTCACCGCCGGCGAGGGCGGCGGCACCGGCACCGGCGGCGCGCCCGTCGTCGCCCGGATCGCCCGCAGCCTCGGCGCGCTGACGATCGGCGTCGTCACCCGGCCGTTCACCTTCGAGGGCCGGCGTCGCGCCAACCAGGCCGACTCCGGCATCCAGGCCCTCCGCGAGGAGGTCGACACCCTCATCACGATCCCGAACGACCGGCTGCTGTCGATCAGCGACCGCCAGGTGAGCGTGCTCGACGCCTTCCGGTCCGCCGACCAGGTGCTCCTGTCCGGTGTCCAGGGCATCACCGACCTCATCACGACCCCGGGTCTGATCAACCTCGACTTCGCCGACGTCAAGTCCGTCATGCAGGGCGCGGGCAGCGCCCTCATGGGCATCGGCACCGGTCGCGGCGACGACCGCGCCATCCAGGCGGCGGAGACGGCGATCTCGTCCCCGCTGCTCGAGGCGAGCGTCGACGGCGCGCACGGCGTCCTGCTGTCCATCCAGGGCGGCTCGGACCTCGGCCTCTTCGAGATCAACGAGGCGGCCCGGCTCGTCCAGGAGGCCGCGCACCCGGAGGCGAACATCATCTTCGGTGCGGTCATCGACGACGCCCTCGGCGACGAGGTGCGCGTCACCGTCATCGCCGCGGGCTTCGACGGCGGGACCCCGACCAAGCGCAAGGACGACCGCGCGCTCGGCCAGGTCTCCGGCCGCACCCAGGCGCCGCCGGCCGCGGCCCCCCTCGCGCCGCCGACGTCGAACGGCTACAGCACCGGGGCGAGCACGCTCGGCAGCGTGACCAACCGGCCGCCGGTCCAGCCGGCGCAGCCCGCCCAGCCGGTGCAGCCGGTGCAGCCGGCCCAGCCGGCGCCGGTGGCGCAGACCCCGGCGCAGCCGGTCCAGCCCGCCCAGCCGGCCCAGCCGGCCGAGCAGCCGGCGCCCGTCGCCGCGCCGCGCGTCGTGGAGATCCCGGACGCCCCGCGTCAGGCGCCGCGACCCGCCGCCCGTCCCGTCGCGCTCGAGGACGACGACCTCGACGTGCCGGACTTCCTCAAGTAGTGCCGGACCCCGGCCGGGCCGAGGCGGTCGCGCGCGGGCTCGAGGCGGTCCGCGCGCGGGTCGCCTCGGCCAGCGCGCGGGCCGGGCGCGACGTCGGCGAGGTCACCCTCGTCGTCGTCACGAAGACCTACCCGGCGGACGACGTCCGGCTGCTCGCCGGCCTGGGCGTGCGGGACGTCGGGGAGAACCGCGACCAGGAGGCGTCCGCCAAGGCCGCCGACACCGCGGACCTCGGGCTGCGCTGGCACTTCATCGGGCGGCTGCAGTCGAACAAGGCGCGCTCCGTCGCCCGGTACGCGAGCCTCGTCCACTCGGTCGACCGCCCCTCGCTCGCCGAGGCGCTGGCCCGGGCGGCGCAGGGGCAGGACCGGGTGCTCGACTGCCTCGTCCAGGTGAGCCTGGACGGCGACACCTCCCGCGGCGGCGCCGTCGTCGACGACGTCCCGGCGCTCGCCGACGCGGTGGCCGCCCGTCCCTCGCTGCGGCTGCGCGGCGTCATGGCCGTCGCGCCGCTCGGGGCCGACCCCCGGGCCGCCTTCGCCGTGCTGCCCGGGCTGCTCGACCGGCTGCGGGCGGACCACCCGACCGCGGACCTGCTCTCGGCGGGGATGAGCGGGGACCTCGAGGCCGCCGTCGAGCACGGGGCGACACACCTGCGTGTCGGCAGCGCGGTCCTCGGTGCGCGGCCCCCGCTCGGGTAGCGTCACGCACGGTATGGACCGGACGGACCGCCCCACGCGGGTGGCGGAACGCATGTGGAACGACGCGAGGAGTGACCATGGCGGGCGCGCTGCGCAAGACGATGGTGTACCTCGGCCTCGCCGAGGACGACGATCGCTACGACGGCTACGTCCGTGACGACGAGGACGCCGAGGACTACGTGGTGGACCGGAACGAGCGGCACGACGAGGACGACGACCGCCGGGCCCCGGTGACGCCGATCAACCGCGGCCACGTCACCCGGGTCGTGACGCCGGCCGAGCGGGAGGTGCACCGGATCACGACGATCCACCCGCGCACCTACAACGAGGCCAAGACGATCGGCGAGGCCTTCCGTGCGGGGATGCCCGTCATCATGAACCTCGGCGAGATGGACGACGCCGACGCCAAGCGTCTCGTCGACTTCTCCGCCGGCCTCGTGTTCGGCCTCCACGGGACGATCGAGCGCGTCACCTCGAAGGTCTTCCTCCTCTCGCCGTCGGACGTCGAGGTGGCTCCCGCCGAGAAGGTGCGGGTCCCCGAGAAGGGCTTCTTCAACCAGAGCTGAGCCGTCCGTCCGGGGGACGTCCCCGGGGTGGGTGGAACGGCGCCGGTCGCGGGGTCGTTATCGTCTCGGCGACGGGCCCTGACTCAGGTGCCGGTCCCGTGCGGTCCCTCGTCGTCCATGCCGAGCGCCCCTGACGGGGTGCCGTCCGATCCCTTGCGGAGCCTGAACCGTGACAGCCGTCCTCGGCCTCCTGCGTCTGGTCGTCCTGCTCTTCCTCGTCGCGCTGATCATCCGCCTGATCATCGACTGGGTGCAGGTCTTCTCGCGCGACTGGCGCCCCTCCGGGCCCGTCCTCGTCGTCGCCGAGGCCGTCTACACCGTGACCGACCCGCCGCTGCGCGCGCTGCGCCGCGTCATCCCGCCGCTGCGGCTCGGCCAGATCCAGCTCGACCTGGCCTTCCTCCTGCTCTTCTTCGTCACGACGACGCTGCTGCGCGTCCTCTGACGGCGCGGACCTCCGCCGCGACGTAGGGTGATTTCGACGTCACTGACCGTCTATGCCCGGGTGGGCGGGACGGCAGTGCGGTGTGTACGGTCCTCTATCGGATACCGTGGCTGCGGTTCCGACGGCTCATCGACCCTCTCCCGTGAGGTGACCCCATGGCTCTGACGCCCGAAGACGTTGTCAACAAGCGTTTCCAGGCGACCAAGTTCCGCGAAGGCTACGACCAGGACGAGGTCGACGACTTCCTGGACGAGGTCGTCAACGAGCTGCGGCGGCTCAACGAGGAGAACGAGGAGCTGCGGACCAAGCTCGGCGCCTGCGAGCGCCGCGTCGGCGAGCTGTCCCGGGCCACGGTCCGCGACGCCACGAGCGAGGGTGAGATCAAGCCCGTCGCCGCCCAGGCCGCGCCGGCTCCCGCGCCGGCTCCCGCCCCCGCCCCGACCCCGCAGCCGGTCGCGGCGAGCGCCGCGCCGACCCGCACCGAGTCCGCGGCCCAGGGTCCCGAGGCCGCTGCCGGCATGCTCGCCCTCGCGCAGAAGCTCCACGACGAGTACGTCCGCAACGGCGAGCAGCAGCGCGACCGGATCGTCAACGAGGCGCGCGAGCACGCGACGCGGCTCATCCGCGAGGCGGAGGAGAAGCAGCGCACGACGCTCGGGTCCCTCGAGCAGGAGCGCACGCTCCTCGAGCGCAAGATCGACGAGCTGCGCTCCTTCGAGCGCGAGTACCGCAGCCGCCTGAAGTCCTACCTCGAGGGCCAGCTGCGCGAGCTCGAGTCCAAGGCCCAGGTCGTCCCGAACCGTGCGCAGGCCCAGGCCGGCGTCGGCAACGGGCAGGCCCCCTACACCGGGCCGCTGCCCACCCGCGGCGGCTACGCCCCGGACCAGACGAGCGGCTCCGGCCAGCAGTACCCCTTCGGCGGCCAGGGCTGACCTGACCGGTCGAGGGTGAGGTCCCGTCGGGAGAGCGGGACCGGACGAACCACGCGCGAGGCGCCCCGGGCCACGGCCCGGGGCGCCTCCGTGCGTGATCATGAACCTCGGAACCGTGATCATGAACGTGAGAGCGGTGATCATGAACCTGAGCCCCGCGATCATGAAGTGCCTCGCCGCGCTGCCCTCGCGCCGGCTCCACCCGACCGCGGCGCGTCGTCCCCGGTGACCCGGCGTGGGTCGTTGGCCACCGCGCGTCGGGGGATCTAGGCTTCCGCCACCAGCGACGCCCGCGTCCGGCTGCGGGCAGAGGAGGCTCCGCCATGGCCGAGCGTTCGGGGCTCGTCGGTGCGGCGCGCCGCGCGGTGCGCGGGGCGGCACGGACGGTCCGGGCGACCGTCACCGGTCAGGACGACGCGCCCACGCCCGCCTCGAAGGCTCCGCCGAAGAAGGCCGCACCGGCCAAGGCCGCGACGACGAAGACCGCGAGGAAGAAGGCCACGCCGAGCAAGGCCGCGCCGAGCAAGGGCCCGGCGGCGAAGACACCCGTGACGAGAACTTCCGCCAAGACGGTCGCCCCGCCGGCGAAGAAGGCTGCGGCTCCGGCGAAGAAGG
>JBQGCR010000042.1:0-3259 GCA_052038585.1 Kineosporiaceae bacterium | reverse complement strand
AGCCGGAGCAGCCCGCGCACCTGTCCCGCCATCCACGTCGCGGTGACGGCGAACAGCGCGGCGCCGAGGAAGGTCGACGAGAGCCAGGAGCGGTCGACCAGCCCGAGCCACGCCGCGCCGAGGAGGCCGACGCACACGAGGTAGCCGCCCAGCGCCGCGGCCATCACCGCAGGTGGGGCGGCTGCCGACGTCGCCCGGACGACGAGCACGGGGACGCTCAGCGCGGCGAGCGCGAGCACCGTGCCGACGGCGGCGCCGAGCACGCCGGGACCGCCGTCGACGAGCCCGACGAGGCAGACGACGGCGCCTGCGGCGGCCGCGGGCCGCGCCCCGGCGCGCCAGATCGCGCCCGTCACGCTCCGCGTGCCGCCTCGCCGGTCGTGGGCCCTGGACTCGATCACGGGCAGTTACCAAGGGCGCTTGTGAAAAGAATCACGAAGTCCTTCCTCCGAGGTCGGCGGGCGCGCCGGCGCCGTTGCGGGCCCGCAGCGGGCCGAGGGTGAGGACGACGGCGACGACGAGCGCGACCGCGCTGAGCACCGCCGCGGTGAGCGGCGGGACGAACGCGACCGAGGCGACGCCGAAGGCGACGGTCGCCGTCCACACGTACATGATGAGCACCGCCCGGGCGTGGCTGTGCCCGAGGTCGAGGAGCCGGTGGTGCAGGTGCGCCTTGTCCGGCTGCCACGGCGCGCGGCCGGCGCGCGTGCGGCGCACGACGGCGAGCACGAGGTCGACGAGCGGCAGCGCGATGACGGCCAGCGGCAGGACGAGCGGGAGGAACGCCGGGAGCAGCTGCTGGCGGGACACCACCGCCGGGTCCACCTGGCCCGTGATCGAGATCGTCGCCGAGGCGAGGAGCAGCCCGAGGAGCATCGAGCCGCTGTCGCCCATGAAGACCCGCGCCGGGTTGAAGTTGTGCGGCAGGAAGCCGAGGCAGCAGCCGACGAGCGCGGCGGTGACGAGCGTGGCGAGCGAGGAGTAGTCCGTCGGGCTCGCGTCGCGGGAGAGCAGGTAGGAGTAGACGAAGAAGGCCGAGGCGGCGATCGCGACGATGCCGGCCGCCAGGCCGTCGAGACCGTCGACGAAGTTCACCGCGTTGATCGTCAGCACGACGACGAACACGGTGATGACGAGGAGCATCCCCGACGACGGCACGGTGACCCCGAAGATCGGCAGCGAGACGAGCTGCACGCCCTGCCACGCCATGAGGCCCGCCGCGAGCGCCTGGCCGGCGAGCTTGGTCACGGCGTCGAGCTGCCAGATGTCGTCGGCGATCCCGAGCAGGCACACCGCCCCCGCGGCGAGCAGCACCGCGTAGGGACCCTGCGAGTCGTTGAACAGCGGCCGGGTGAACGGGATCTGGCTCGCGACGACGAGCGCCGCGGTGAAGCCGGCCATCATCGCCGTCCCGCCCATCCGCGGGATGGGGACGGCGTGCACGTCCCGGTCGCGCACGGGCGTGATCGCGCCGAGTCGGCGCGCCAGCCGACGCACGAGCGGGGTGAGCAGGTAGGTCACCGCCGCCGCGCAGAGCATGACGAAGAGGTAGCCCCTCACGCGGCGGGGCCCCCGGCGTCCTCGTCCCCCGGCCGGTCCCCCGGCTCCGGTTCCTGCTCCTCCCCCGGCTCCGGGTCGTCCGGCCCGAGCACCTCGGGGACGACCGAGCGCAGCTCGTCGAGCCCGACCGCTCCGTGCCGGAGCACCCGCAGCACCTCACCGGTCGCGTCGACGACCGTCGAGGCGGCACCCCCGGGCAGCTCGCCGCAGTCGAGGTAGACCTCGACGTCGTCGCCGAAGAACGTCTGCGCGTCGTCGACGACGGTCGGCGCCTGCTCCCCCACGGGGAACGCCCCGGTCACGGCGAGCGGGCCGGTGCTGTCGAGCAGCTGGAGCGTCACCGGGTGCAGCGGCATCCGGACGAGCACGGTGTCCGCCGAGCCCAGCCCCCAGTGCAGGGTCGGCTGCGAGCGGACGAGCAGGCTCAGGCCACCCGGCCAGAACGCCTCGGCGAGCGTCCGGGCCGCGGCCGGGACGCGGGTGGCGATCCCGTCGAGGGTGCGCGGGCGCGGCACCATGACCGGCGGTGCCGCGCCGCCGGCCTGCCGGCGGGCCTGGCGCAGGGCGAGGACGCCCTCGGGCGAGAACGCGTCGGCGGCCAGGCCGTAGACCGTCTCGGTCGGGACGACGACGAGGCGGTGCTCGGACAGCGCCTGCGACGCCCGGGTCAGGCCGCGGGCGCGCACGGACAGGTCGGCGCAGGTGTAGCGCAGGCTCACGACGGCGAGTCTCCCACTGCGGGCTCGGCGGCGGCGCGCCGGGCGATCAGCACCCGGTCGCGGCCCGCGAGGTCCGGCCGCGTCGAGACGTCCGTCCACCGCGGTGCCGCGGCGAGCGCGCGCGTCGAGGGGCCTTGGACGGCGGCGTGCTCCATGACGAGCAGCCCGCCGGGCCGCAGCAGCCGGGCCGCGGCCGCGACGACGGCCCGCGGCACGTCGAGCCCGTCGGCCCCGCCGCCCCACAGCGCCGCCGCGGGGTCGTGGTCGAGGACCTCGCGCTCGGTCGGGACCATGCCGTCGGGGATGTACGGCGGGTTCGCGACGACGACGTCGACGCCTCCGGCGAGGTCGGCGAGCGGTCCGCCGTCGTCCGCGCACCCGGCGACGTCCCCGGCCCGCAGGTCGACGCCCGGCGCGAGCGCGGCGACGTTGCGGGCGGCCCACGCGAGGGCGTCCTCGCTGAGCTCGAGCGCGACGACGCGGGCGGCGGGCACCTCGACGGCGACGCTCACCGCGATCGCGGCGCTGCCCGTGCACAGGTCGACGACGACCGGGTCGTCGAGGCGGCGCGCCTCGTCGACGGCGAGGCCCGCGGCCACCTCGGTCTCCGGCCGCGGCGTGAAGACGCCGGGCCCGACGGCGAGCTCGACGTGCCGGAAGGCCGCGCGCCCGACGAGGTGCTGCAGCGGGACCCGCTGCGCGCGCCGGGCGACGAGGTCGTCGAAGACCGGCGGCAGGGCGGCGGCGCCGAGCAGCATCACCCGGGCCAGCTCGGCCCGGGTCACGCCGAGGACGTGCGCGGCGAGCGCCTCGGCGTCGGCGCGCGGGGACGCCACCCCGGCCGCGGCGAGGCGGGCCGCCGCCGCGGCCACGGCGTCGCGCGCCGTCGTCGTCATCCGCCGTGCCCCGCGCCGGCGCCCTGCTCGGCGAGCCGGGCGGCCTCGTCGAGCGCGACGCACGAGGCGACGACCGGCTCGAGG
>JBQGCR010000041.1:0-6430 GCA_052038585.1 Kineosporiaceae bacterium | reverse complement strand
CGGGTCCACGTACCCCACCCCCGTCGCCCCCATGGACCCCACCCCGCCCCCCCCGGCCCCCCCCCCGGGGCCCACGGGGACGCGGCCGACGCGACGAGGTGGGGGCTACCGCCAGCGGGTCGTCATGCCGAACCCGAGCATGAGGATCCCGAACCCGATGACGAGGTTCCAGTGCGAGATGTCCGGGATCGGGTAGCGGTTCTGCGAGACGTAGTAGACGACGATCCACGCCAGGCCGAGGATCAGCAGCCCGACCATGACCGGGACGAAGAACCGCCCGTTCGGCTTGCTCACCTTCGACGTGCTCGTCGGGGGCGTGTAGGCGGCCTTGCGGCGGATGCGGGACTCGGGCATCGCTGTCTCCTGCTCGTCGCTCTCGTGGTGCGCGTCCGTCACGCCTCGTCGTCTAGCGTAATGGCGTGAGCGACCTCGGGCGGCGTGCGGTTCTCGGCCGGTGGCTGCGCCGGCGCCCGACGCCGGGCACCGTCGGCGTCGTCGCCGCGCTCGCGGCGGCCGGTCTGCTCTTCGCCGTGAGCGCCGACACCGCCGACGGCACGCAGCTGCGGGCCGACCGCGCGGACCTGCCGGCCCTCATCCGCGCGGAGCAGTCCCGGGTGGACGCCCGCGAGGCCCGGCTCGAGGCGCTGCGCGCGGAGGTCGACGCCTCGACCCGGCGGATCTCCCGGACCGACTCGACCGTCGCGGCGCTCCAGGCCCGGGTCGGCGAGTCCGCCCCGGCGGGCGGTCTCGCGCCGGTGCGCGGTCCCGCCGTGCGGGTGACGCTGGACGACGCCCCGCGCAACGTGCCCGTCCCGGCGCAGGCGCGCCCCGACGACCTCGTCGTCCACCAGCAGGACGTGCAGGCCGTCGTCAACGCGATGTGGGCGGCCGGCGCCGAGGCGATGATGCTCCAGGACCAGCGCGTGGTCTCGACGAGCGCCGTCCGCTGCGTCGGGAACACCCTCATCCTCCAGGGCCGGGTCTACTCGCCGCCCTACGAGATCACCGCGATCGGCGACCCGGAGGCGCTGCGCCGCGGCGTCACCTCGGACCCGCAGGTCGTCATCTACCAGCAGTACGTCGACGCCTACGGGCTCAGGTGGAGGATGGAGGACCTCGGGACGACGACGTTCCCGGCCTTCAGCGGCTCCCTCGAGCTCCAGCACGCCCGCGTCCCCTGAGGAGACATCACCCCATGACGGCAGCCAGCCCGGTCCGCGTCCTCGTCGTGGACAACTACGACAGCTTCGTCTGGACGATCGTCGGGTACCTGCGCCAGCTCGGCGCCGAGTGCGACGTGCGCCGCAACGACGAGGTGACGACGGCGGACGCCGCCGGGTTCGACGGCGTCCTGCTGTCCCCCGGTCCGGGCACGCCGTCCGAGGCGGGCGTCTGCCCGGACATGGTGCGCTGGTGCGCCGACGAGGAGGTCCCCATGCTCGGGGTCTGCCTCGGTCACCAGGCGCTCGGGGAGGTCTTCGGCGGCACGGTCACCCACGCGCCGGAGCTCATGCACGGCAAGACCAGCCTGGTCCACCACCGCGGGCAGGGCGTCCTCGCCGGGCTCGGGGAGCCGTTCACCGCGACGCGCTACCACTCGCTCGCGATCGTCGCGGACACCGTGCCGGACGAGCTCGAGGTCACCGGCACCACGGAGTCCGGCGTCGTCATGGCCGTCCAGCACCGCACGCTGCCGCTGCACGGCGTCCAGTTCCACCCGGAGTCCGTCCTCACCGAGGGCGGCCACCGGCTGCTGGCGAACTGGCTCGAGGCCTGCGGCGACGCCGGCGCGGTCGCCCGCTCCGAGGGCATGGCCCCGCTCGTCCGCCGCTAGGGCGCCGCCCGCGACGGCGAGGACGTCGCGGACCACGCCTCAGGGGTTCGGCGGCGGCTCGCTCGTCGTCGGCGGGGGCGTCGTCGGGCTGTCGGTCGGCGGCGGCTCGGTCGCCGTCGGCGGGGGCGTCGTCGTCGGCGGGGGTGTCGGCTCGGCCGGGGCGATCGCCACGACGATCGTCACCGCGTCCCCGGGGCTGGCGGTGTCGTTCTCCGCGATGCTCTGCCGGATGACGGTACCGGGGTCGGCGTCGGCGGTCTCCTCCTCGCGGACCCGGACGTCGAGCTGGAGGGTCTCGCCGAGCACCTCCTCGGCGTCGGCGCGGCTGCCGCCCGTGACGTTCGGGACGACGACGTCGCCGCTGGCGACGAAGAGGTTCACCGCGGAGCCGGGTGCGAGGGACTCCCCGGACCCCGGCTCGGTGTCGACGACGGTGTTCGGCTCGGGGATGCCGTTCGCCTCCACGGCGGCGACGTCGGCGTCGCGGGGGTTGACGTCGCCGACCGTGAGGTCGGCGGCCTCCAGCGCCTCGCGGGCCTCCTGCTGCGTCATGCCGACGAGACCACCGGGGACCGTGACCGCGGTCGGCCCGGTCGAGACGTAGATCGTCACGGTCGAGCCCTCGGGGACGACCTCGCTCGCCTCGGGGTTGCTCCGGATGACGTTGCCCTCGGCGACGGTGTCGCTCGGCTCCGTCTGCGCGTCGACCCGGAAGAGGGCGGTGGTCAGGGTGTCCGTCGCCTGCTGCTGGGTCTGGCCCGCGACGGGCGGCACCTGGACCTGCCGCGGGCCGTCCTCCGGCTGGAAGAGGATGAACCCGACGATGCCGGCGACGGCGAGCAGCGCGAGCCCGACGATCGCCCAGATCCAGCCGCGGTTGCGCCGGTCGCGCTGCGCCTCGAACGAGCCGGTCTGGTAGCCGGTCTCGTAGGCGCGGTGGTAGTCGAAGGCGTCCGGGTCGCCCGGGGCCCCGGGCAGCATCCCGGCGCCCGCGGCGGGGATCGCCCGGGTCGTCGCGGCGTCGGCCGGCAGGTACTCCGTCGCGACGTCGTCGGCGACGAGCGCCCCGACGGCCGGCGCGCCGACCCCCGTGCCGCGGCGGGCGGCGTCGACGTCCTCACGGAACTCCGCGGCCGACTGGTAGCGGATGTCCCGGTCCTTCGTCAGCGCGTGCATGACGATCCGGTCGACGTCCTCGGGGACGAGCGGGTTGAACACGCTCGGCGGCTGCGGGAACTCCCGGACGTGCTGGTAGGCCACGGCCACCGGGGCGTCGCCGACGAACGGCGGCCGGCCGGTGAGGAGCTCGAAGAGCAGGCACCCGGTCGAGTACAGGTCGCTGCGGGCGTCGACCGTCTCGCCGCGGGCCTGCTCCGGGGAGAGGTACTGGGCGGTGCCGATGACGGCCTGGGTCTGGGTCATCGTCGCGCCGGCGTCGGCCATGGCGCGGGCGATGCCGAAGTCCATGACCTTGACGTCGCCGTTGGCCGTGAGCATGACGTTGGCCGGCTTGATGTCGCGGTGGACGATCCCGGCGCGGTGGCTGTACTCCAGCGCCGACAGCACGCCGGACGTCACCTCGAGCGCCTGGGCGATGTCGAGCGCGCCCGCGCCGTCCGGCGCCGGGGACCCCTCGGGCAGCCCGGCCGTCGCCCGGTCGCGCGCGGCCTCGATGAGGTCGCGCAGCGTCCGGCCCTGGACGTACTCCATGACGATGTACGGCAGCGAGACCGTCGTCCCGGCGACGTCGGTGACCGTCTCCTCGCTCGTGTCGTAGACGGCGACGATCGCGGGGTGGTTGAGCGCGGCGGCCGACTGGGCCTCGCGGCGGAACCGGGCCTGGAACGTGGGGTCGCGCGCGAGGTCGGTGCGCAGCAGCTTGATCGCGACGGTCCGGCCGAGCCGGGTGTCGCGGCCGAGGTGGACCTCCGCCATGCCGCCGCGGCCGAGCAGGTCGCCGACCTCGTAGCGGTTGCCCAGCACGCGGGGGCTCTCGTTCACCGGATCCATCCCTTGCATCCATCCACGACGACACCGGACCTGGCCGGTCCCGGCGCCGTCCGACCGTCGGAGCCTACGGGACGCGCGCAGGGCGCCGTGCCGTCCGGGCCGCCCGCGCCCGACGTCCGTCCGCCGGAGGACAGCGCGGCCCCGACGACGACGAGCACGACCAGTGCGAGCAGGGCCACGAGCGGTGACCGGAAGCGGCCGGCACGGCGTCCCTCGACGGCTGCGCGGGCCCGCGACGCCGGTTCCGCCGAACGCCCGGCGGTGCCCTCGCGGCCGTCGCGGCCGTCGTCGGCGGGCGTGCCGGACGTCACGTCGGGGCCCGCCGCACCGTCGTCCGCGGCCGGGGTCGGCTCCTCCGCGATCTCCTCCCGGATGACCGGCAGGACGGCCGTGCGGTCGATCGGCGGCGGCTCGTCGGCCGCCGGTGCGGACGCCGGCGGTGACGGCGGGGGCGTCGGCGGGGTCGACGGCGGCGCCGTCGGCCGGGTCGGCCGGCCCGGGCCGCCGGCCGCGAGCCGCTCGGCCTCCTGCGCGAGGGCGAGGGCGGACGGCGGGCGCTCACGCGGGTCCTTGGCCATCGCCCGGCCGACGAGGTCGCGCACCGCCGGGGAGAGGGTCTCCGGCAGCGGCGGGGCCGTCTCGTGCAGGTGCGCGGTCGCGACGGCGACCTGGTTGACGCCGTCGAACGGGCGGTACCCGGCGAGGCACTCGTAGGCGACGATGCCGAGGGCGTAGACGTCCGAGGCGGCCGTCGCCGTCTGCCCGCGGGCGACCTCGGGGGCGAGGTAGTGCGCCGTCCCCATGACCTGCCCGGTCGCGGTGAGCGGCTCGTGGTCGCGGGGCCGGGCGATCCCGAAGTCGGTGACCTTGACGACCCCGTCCGGGGTGATCATGAGGTTGGCGGGCTTGACGTCGCGGTGGACGACACCGCGCAGGTGCGCCGCGTGCAGGGCCCGGCCGGTCTGGGCGACGAGGTCGAGCGTGCGGCGGGTGCCGAGCGCGCCGTCGCGGGCGATGACCGCCGACAGCGGCTCGCCGGGGACGAGCTCCATGACGAGGTAGGCGACGCCGTCCTCCTCGCGGACGTCGAACATCGACGCGATGCCGGGGTGGCTGATCATCGCCGCGGTGCGCGCCTCGGCGCGGAAGCGGGCGAGCAGCGGGCCGGGGTTGCCGAGGTCGGTGCGCAGCACCTTGACCGCGACCGGACGGTCGAGCACGGTGTCCCGGCCGCTCCAGACCTCGCCCATGCCGCCGATGGCGAGGCGCTCGCCGAGGGCGTAGCGCTCGCCGAGCACGAGCCCGGGGAACGTGATCACGACGGCATCATCGCCCGAGCACCGCCTCCATGACGGCCTTTGCGACAGGTGCGGCGGCACGACCGCCGCTCGTGGCGTCCCCGAGCTCCCCGCCGTCCTCGACGACGACGGCGACGGCGACCCGCGGGTCGTCCGCCGGCGCGAAGGACACGAACCACGCGTGCGGCGGGACGCCCTCCCCGTGCTGCGCGGTGCCGGTCTTCCCGGCGACGCTCACGCCGTCGATCTGCGCGCGGGTGCCGGTGCCGTCCTCGACGACGCCGACCATCATCTCGGTGAGCTGCTGCGCCGTCGCGCTGCTCACGGCCCGGGACAGCTGCTGCGGCCGGGGCCGCTCGACCTCCTCGAGATCGTCGACGCTCTTGACCACCCGGACGAGGTTGGGCCGCATGACGACGCCGTCGTTGGCGATCCCCGCGGCGACCATGGCCATCTGCATCGGCGTCACCCGGACGTCGAACTGGCCGATCGCCGACTGCGCGGTCGAGGCGAGGCTGATGTCGCTGTCCGGGAAGGACGACGGGGTGACGGTGAGCGGGATCGTCAGGTCCTGGCCGACGCCGAACTTCGCGGCCTGCTCGCCGAGCGCCTGGGCGCCGAGCGCCATGCCGAGGGAGCCGAAGGCGGTGTTGCACGAGATCCGCAGGGCGTCGGTCATCGTCACCCTGTCACCCGGCCCGCACGCGCGGCCGTTGTCGTTCGGCAGCCCCACGCCGGTCTGCGGCAGGTCGAGCACCGCCGGACCCTCGAGCACGCTGTCCTTGGTGTACTGCCCCGACTCGAGCGCGGCGGCCGCGGTGACGAGCTTGAACGTCGAGCCCGGCGGGTACCCGCGCCCGGCGATCGCGCGGTTGTCCAGCGGGCGGTCCTCGTCGTCGAGCAGCGCCTGCCGGGCCGCCCGGACCGCCGCGCCGTCGTGCGAGGCGAGGGCGTTCGGGTCGAACGACGGGGACGACCACAGCGCGAGGACGTCGCCGGTCCGCGGGTCGAGGGCGACGACGGCGCCGCGCTGGTCGCCGAGGCGCTCGGCGGCGGCCCGCTGCGCGGCCGGGTCGATCGTCAGCTCGACGGACGCGCCGCGGGGCTGGGCGCCGGTGAGCAGGTCGCTGATCCGGCGGTAGAACAGCTCGTCGGCGGTCCCGGCGAGCAGGTCGCTCTCCGCGCGCTCCATGCCCGTCGCGCCGTAGACGATCGAGTAGTAGCCGGTCACGGGCGCGTAGAGCGGGCCCTGCTGGTAGGTCCGCAGGTACGCGTACGGGTCGTCGAC
>JBQGCR010000040.1:0-1940 GCA_052038585.1 Kineosporiaceae bacterium | reverse complement strand
CGCAGCGCCTCCAGGGTGTCCGCCGTGGCCGGGTCCGACGCTGCGGTGGCCGGCGTCACCGTGACCCGGACCAGGCGCTCGTCGGCTGACACGGACGGTGGTGTCACCGCGGCGACACCCGGGACTGCCGCCATGGCGGCGGCGACCTCCTCGCCGGCGGCCGCGGCGCCGCCGGGCCGGTCGTCCTCGACGAGTGCGGCCACCGTGAGCGGGCTCTCGGCGCCCGGCCCGAACGCCGACCCGAGCAGGTCGGACGCCTCCCGCTGGGCCGTTCCGGCGGGGAACTGCGCGCCGGTCACCTGCCCGAGGGACAGGTCGGTGGCGGGCCAGGCGAGCACCGCGAGGACCGTCAGCGAGGCGGCGAGTGCGCGGACCGGCCGCGCGGTAACCCGGTCCGACCAGCGCGCCCAGCCGTCCGAGGACCGCTCCTGGCTTGCGCCGAGGCGGTCCCCGAGCAGGGTGAGCAGTGCCGGGACGAGGGTCAGGGTGCCGACGACGGCGACGACGACGGCGAGTCCGGTGGTCCAGGCGAGCGTCGCCAGGACCGGCACGCCGGACACGGCCAGCCCGCCGAGAGCGACGATGACGGTGCCACCCGCGACGACGTCCGCCGTCCCTGCCGTGAACAGGGCTGCGGCCACCGCGTCCGGGACGCCGGCGCCCGCCCCGCGCTCCCGGCGGAAGCGGGCCAGGACGAACAGCGCGTAGTCGATCCCGACGCCGAGCCCGACCATCGTCGCGAGGGTGGTCGCCACCCCCGGCACCGAGGCGACGTGGCCGGCCAGGCCGAGGAGCCCCAGCGTGACCGCGAGGCTGCCGACGGCCGCACCGATCGGCAGCAGCGCCGCGGACCAGCGCCGGAACGTCACGAGGAGGACGACGACGGCGACGAGCAGCCCGACGATCTCCGCGCGGTGGCTGCCGGTGCGGTCCGCGGCGGTGGCCAGGGTGCTTGCGGGCAGGGCCTCGATGTCGGCGCCTGCCCCGTCGTCGCCCGTCCCGTCCAGGGCCTCCTCGGCCGCTGTGACGATCTCGTCGCTCAGCTCGGTGGACACCTCCCGCGGGGCCACGTCGAGGTCTACGGTGATCCACCCGACGCTCCCGTCGGCGGACAGGGACCCCGTCTGCACCGCGGGCGGCCGCGCGGCCCTGACGCCGTCGACCTCCTCGACCGCCGCGACCGCCGCCGAGACCGCGGCGGCGTGCTCGGCGTCGTCCAGCCGTCCGCCCCGGGTCTGAAGGATCACCTGGCCGGACGACGGCGGGACGGGGCCGGACTCCGCGGGATGGGCCTCGAGCAGGTCCCGGGCCGCCTGCGCGTCGCTGCCCGGCAGCGTGACGTCGGTGTCGATCGGGCGGCCGAGCACGGTGACGAGCGCGACGAGGGTCGCCCCGAGGAGCAGCCACGCGGCGACGACCGTCCGCGGGCGGTGGGTGCTGCTGCGGCGCAGCCGGTCGACCATCCGCGCCGCCGCGGCCCCGTGCGGCGCCGGGTCCACCGCGCGCGCCGCCGTTCCTCCGGGCGCGCTCACGCCGCAGCCCCGAGCGTGACACCGGCGCCCTCGAGGACGAGCTCGAGCCCGTCGGGGGTGCCCGAGGCAGCGCTCCAGTGCAGGCCGTCCGGCAGGTCCGGCAGGTCGACGCCACTCTGCGGCAACGAGTTCGCGACGGCACCGAGCAGCTGCTCGCCCGAGCGCCGGACCCCGAGCACCTCGACCGCGCGCGGGGTGAGGGCGAGCCGGCCGGAGGTCACGACGGGTTCGGCGAGCACCGTGACCGGCACCGCGAGGCCGCCCCGGGTGACCTCGCGGTGGACGGCGACGAGCCCGTCGCCGCCGTGGTCGAGCCGCAGGCCGTCCCGGGCCGCGACGCGCTCGCCGACGGCGCCCCACGGGACCGTCAGGCGCAGGACGACGCCCTCGACCCGGACCGGGTCATCG
>JBQGCR010000039.1:0-5668 GCA_052038585.1 Kineosporiaceae bacterium | reverse complement strand
CCGTCGGTGCGCCGGTCCCGGCCGAGGACGTCGAGGGTCTCGCTGTTGTAGAGCCACGTCCCCTCGACGTCGACGCGGCGGGCCGGGTACGGCATCGGCAGGTAGGTCTGCGCGTACAGCGGCCCGACCTCGACGTCGGTGCGCTCCTGCGTCGTGCGGACGCCGGCGTCGAGGCCCGGCGGGGACGCCAGGCCCTCCTGCACCTGGTTCTCCCCGGGGAAGTCGTTCGCCCCTGGCGACCACGTCGTGCCGTCGAACTGCTCGTCGACGACGACGCGCAGCGGCCCGGGGGACCGCACCGACGTCGTGTACGTGAGCACCTCGTCCTCCGAGCGCTCACCGAGGTTGCGCCGCAGGTCGAGGATCGGGTTGAGCGTCGTCACGCGGCGTCCCTCGCCGCCCGCTCCGGGCCCGTCCCAGGGCAGGACGCCGGACTGCGAGAGCCCGAGCGGGAACGTCGGGATGAGGGCCGGGGCGACGACGGCCAGGGCGATCGCGGCGACGGCCGCCTGCCGCGCACCGGTCGCCGAGGCGAGCTGCACCCGGGCGGCGCCGGTGCGCTCGCCGGACAGCACCCGGCCCCAGGACCGCACGCGCTCGCCGCCCTCGGCCGCGAGCATCGCGAGGAAGGCCGCGGCGGCGAGGACGAACCAGACGAAGGACGTGCGGTCGAAGAGGATCGCCGACGGCACGCAGTAGACCGCCAGCAGCGGCAGCCCGGCGAGCGCGGGCCGGCGCAGGGTCACGGCGAGCGCGTCGACGACGAGCGCGACGGCGCCGATCCCCGCGGTGACGAGGAGGACGACGCCCGTCTCGGCGTCGACGGGCGGGCCCTGGCTGCGGGTCACGGCCGTGCCCTCGGCGACGAGGTCGGCGATGGCCTGCGCCGTGCCGGGTCCGGGCAGGACGCCGAGGACCGCCCGGTCCCGGACGAAGAGCACGGTGAGGACGACGACGAGCGCCACCGCCTGGACGAGCACGGTGACGGCGCCGGACCGCGCGAGCCGCCGCGCGCCCATGCCGGCCCCGGCCACGGCCGCGACCGCGACGGCCGAGCCGACGAACCACGCGGCGCCCTGGACGAGCGGGTGCAGGGACAGCGTGACGGCCAGGACGGCGACCGCCGCGGCCGGCACCATGCGCTGGTCGCGGGCCGTGCTCACCGGGCCACCGCCCGCGCCTGCTCCCCGCCCAGCCCGCCGGAGCGGTGGGCGGACGCGTCGCCGGACGCCGGGTCGACCGTGAGGTCCCACGCCTGCGCCGGGGTCCGGTCCGGGCTCGCCTCGCCGACGGTCCAGCCGCCGGCCACGAGCAGCGCCCGGACCTCGGCGCGCTGCTCGTCGATCTCGGCGGTGCGTCCCGGCGGCAGGGCCGCCCACGCGGTCGTCCGCAGCAGCAGGGCGATCCCGCGCCCGCCGGAGCGGCGCTGCGCGAGGTCGCGGGCCCCGGCGGCGTCGGCCTCGCCGTGGACCGCCACGACGAGGCCGTCCCCGCCGGAGCGGGTGAGCAGCCGGACGGCGTCCGCGAGGTCGTCGGGCTCGCCGGGGCCGACGACGGCGAGCAGGTCGAGCAGCGAGCCGGCGCCGTCCACCGAGGCCGGCGACGTCCACTCCTCGGGCTCGCCGTCGACGAGCACGCGCACGCCGTAGCCCTGCCCGGACAGCAGGACGGCCACCGAGGCCGCCGCGCTCACGGCCCACTCGAAGGACGACGCCGGACCGTCGCCGCGGTGGCCGACCGCCCGGCGGTCCAGCAGGACCGTCGCGCGCATCCGGCGCGGCTGCTCGTCGGTGCGGACCATGAGCTCGCCGCGCCGCGCGGTCGAGCGCCAGTGCACCCGGCGCAGGTCGTCCCCGTGCCGGTACTCGCGGGTCGAGACGTCGTCCTCGCCGGCCGCGGCGGCCGTCCGCGCGACGGAGTCGCCCGTGCCGGCCCACAGGCCGCCCGCCTGCACCGGCCGCAGCGGCCACGTGCGGGGGATGACGACGAGGGGGTCGGTCGCCGTGAACGAGCGGCCCAGCTCGCACAGCCCGAAGGCGTCGGTGAGCCGCAACCGCAGCGGGCCGATCTCGGAGCGCCCGCGGACCTCCGAGCGCAGCGAGTACGTGACGGCGGCCCGGCGCCCGCCCGCGAGACGGTCGAGGACGAAGCGCGGCGGGGCGCCGAGCGCGTAGGGCACACGGTCCTCGGCGAGCAGCACGCGCGTCCCGGCCCGGGTGAGGTTGTCGAGCTCGAGGCGCACCCGCGCGGGGGCCCCGGCGACGACGCGCATCGGGGTGATCGTCCTGGTCAGCGCGAGCCGGTACCGGGCCCGGCCCACGACGAGCGCACCGGCCAGCGGCAGGACGAGCAGGAGGACGCCGACCCGCAGGAGCGCCCGCTGGCCGAGCAGCAGCGAGCACACCGACGCGGCCGCGCCGGCCGCGAGGAAGGCGCGGCCGCGCGGGGTCAGCCCGGCGAGGGCCGCCTTGACCGCGTCGAGCGCGCCGTTCACGCGCCGGCCCGCGCCCGGGGGACGGGGACGGCCTCGAGGATCGTCGCGAGCGTGTCCTCGGGCGAGCGCCGGGAGAGCTGCGCGTCGGCGCTCGGCAGCAGCCGGTGGGCGAGGACGGGGACGGCGAGGGCCTTGACGTCGTCGGGCAGCACCATGCTCCGCCCGTCCATGGCCGCGAGCGCCTTGGCCGCCCGCACGAGGTGCAGCGCCGCGCGCGGGGACGCCCCGAGCCGCAGGTCGGCGCTCGTCCGCGTCGAGCGGACGATCGTCACGACGTACTCCTTGACGAGGTCGGAGGCGTGGACGGCCCGCGCGGTCGCGATGAGCGAGCGGACGAGGTCCGGGTCGGACACGGGCGCGAGGTCGTCGAGCGGGTCGCGCCGGGCGTGGTGCTCGAGCATGTCCATCTCGGCGGCCGCCGACGGGTAGCCCATCGAGATCCGGGCCATGAAGCGGTCCCGCTGCGCCTCGGGGAGGGCGAAGGTGCCCTCCATCTCGACCGGGTTCTGGGTGGCCATGACGACGAACGGCGGCGCGAGCACGTGGGTCACGCCGTCGACCGTGACCTGGTGCTCCTCCATGCACTCCAGGAGCGCGGACTGGGTCTTCGGGCTCGCCCGGTTGATCTCGTCGCCGACGACGACGTTGGCGAAGACGGCGCCGGGCTTGAACTCGAAGTCGCGCCGCTCCTGGTTGTAGACGCTCACCCCGGTGACGTCGCTGGGGAGCAGGTCGGGCGTGAACTGGATGCGCCGCACGCTGCAGCCGGTCGCCCGGGCGAGGGCCTTGGCCAGGACGGTCTTCCCGACGCCCGGGACGTCCTCGAGGAGCAGGTGCCCCTCGGCGAGCATGACGGTCACGGCGAGGCGGACGACGTCGGGCTTGCCCTCGATGACCGTCTCCACCGCCGACCTGATCGCCGAGGTGGCCGCGACGACGTCGTCGATCGCGATGAGGTCGCTCGTGGTCGTCACTGCGGTCTCCCGTGAGGTCGTGCGGTCGTCGTGCACCCGTCCCGCGCGTGCAGGACGCCAGAGTACGGCCGGGCGCGGAGCCCGGCCCTTCCTCGCGACGAACGCGGGCCCGCGCCGGTTCCCCCGGGCGGCCCACGAACCGTCCCCCACATCGCTCCACGGCCACCCCCCGGCCCCCGTCACGGACCCCTCGGGAGCACGACGGCCGGCCGTCGGGGCGTCACCCGCTCGCCGGGTGCCCCGAGGGACCGCCGCGTCCCTCCACCGCGCCCCACCACCGCTGACCTGCGGCTTTGGCGACGCGCCGAAGGCGGCGCGCGGCATTTGTCGTTGACCGTGGAGGGAAGTGGAGTAAGGTGGGGGTCACTGGAGGCGAGGGGGAGCCGACAGGGGCGGTCCACCGCGGGGCCGTCCACCGCGCAGGGAGGGAGGGCCGGGTGTTCCTCGGCACGCACTCCCCGCGCCTCGACGACAAGGGCCGGCTGATCCTTCCTGCGAAGTTCCGCGAGCAGCTGGAGGCCGGCGTGGTCCTCACCCGGGGGCAGGAGAGGTGCCTCTACCTCTTCCCGGTGTCGGAGTTCGAGCGCCTCGCCGAGCAGCTGCGGCAGGCGCCCGTGACGAGCAAGCAGGCGCGCGACTACCTGCGCGTCTTCCTGTCGGGCGCCTCGGACGAGGTGCCCGACCGTCAGGGCCGGATCACCATCCCGCCGGTCCTGCGCACGTACGCCGGTCTCGGCCGGGACTGCGCCGTCATCGGCGCGGGGCAGCGCGTCGAGATCTGGGACGCCGGCGCCTGGGAGGCCTACCTGGCCGCCTCGGAGCAGGCGTTCGCCGAGCAGGCCGAGGAGGTCGTGCCCGGCCTCTTCTGAGGCGGGGCGCGGAGCACGAGCAGCAGGACGAGAACGAGAAGCACGAGCAGCACCAGGTGGAGGACGCGCCGCGACGGCGAGGTCTCCAGCCGCCCCCGGCGGTGTCCTGTCGCACCTTCCCCGGTGACAGGCCGCCCCGCGGCGGAGGGAGACCTGGCCGCCGCGTCGCCCGCAGCAGCAGGACGTCGGGTCGAGGTGGGGTCGAGGTGGTCAGGGTGAGCGCGGCGCGCGACCGGCACGTGCCGGTCATGCTCGAGCGCTGCGTGGACCTGCTCGCCCCCGCCCTCGACCACGACGGCGCCGTCGTCGTCGACGCCACCCTCGGGATGGGCGGGCACAGCGAGGCCCTGCTCGAGCGCTGCCCCGCCGCGACCCTCGTCGCCCTCGACCGCGACCCGCAGGCCCTCGAGCTCGCGGGGGAGCGCCTGGCCCGCTTCGGGGACCGGGCGCGCCTGGTCCACGCGGTCTACGACGAGCTGCCCGCCGTGCTCGACGCGCAGGGCCTCGGGCACGTCGACGGCGTCCTGTTCGACCTCGGCGTCTCCTCGCTCCAGCTCGACGAGGCGGACCGCGGCTTCGCCTACGCGGTCGACGCGCCGCTCGACATGCGGATGGACCCCACGCGGGGCGCCACCGCCGCGGACGTCCTCAACACCTACGACGTCGCCGACCTCACCCGGGTCCTGCGCGAGTCCGGCGAGGAGCGGTTCGCCCGCCGGATCGCCGAGTCCGTCGTCCGCGAGCGCGCGCGCGAGCCGTTCACCACGAGCGCGCGCCTGGTCGACCTCGTGCGCGCCTGCGTGCCGGCCGCGACCCGGCGCACCGGCGGCAACCCCGCCAAGCGCACGTTCCAGGCGCTGCGGATCGAGGTCAACGGCGAGCTCGACGTCCTCGCCCGCGCCGTGCCGGCGGCGGTCGAGGCGCTCGCGGTGGGCGGGCGGATCGCCGTCCTCGCCTACCACTCGCTCGAGGACCGCCTCGTCAAGCAGGCCCTCGCGGCGGGTGCGCGCAGCACCACGCCGGCCGGCCTGCCGGTCGAGCTGCCCGGCCACGAGCCGGAGCTTCGGCTGCTCACCCGGGGCGCCGAGGTGCCGCCGGAGGCGGAGACGACGACGAACCCGCGCGCGGCCTCGGCCCGGCTGCGCGCGGCGATGCGGATCAGGGTCAGCAGTGGGGGACCCCGCGCCACCGGGCGCGGGGCGCGGTTCCGTGGAGGGGACGTCTCATGAGCCAGGCAGCCACCGCAGTGCGAGCACCGGCGCGCACCGCCCGTCCCGCGGCCCGGGCGGCCGGGCGGCCCGCACCGGCCGGTCGGCGGCTGCGCGCGGTCA
>JBQGCR010000038.1:0-6186 GCA_052038585.1 Kineosporiaceae bacterium | reverse complement strand
ACGTGGGAGGACCTCGAGCTCGTCGCCCACTGGCGGCGGTTCCTCGACGCGCCGCAGCGCTACCTGCGACACCTCGCCTGAGCCCTCGCCCCACCGGCCCGGCCGCCCTACGGTGTGACCCGTGGCGACCGACACGCACGTGCTCGAGGTCGACGGCCGCGAGGTCGCCGTCACCCACCCGGACAAGGTCGTGTTCCCGGCCGCCGGCGTGACGAAGCTCGACCTCGTCCGGTACTACCTCACCGTCGCCGAGGGGGCGCTGCGCGGGGCCGCCGGCCGGCCGATGATCCTCAAGCGCTTCGTCAAGGGCATCGACGAGGAGGCGTTCTTCCAGAAGCGCGCCCCGACGAAGCGGCCCGGGTGGGTCGACACCGTGACGCTCCACTACGCCCGCGGGACGAGCGCCGAGGAGGTCGTCCTGCGCGACGCCGCCTCGCTCGCCTGGGTGGTCAACCTCGGCTGCCTCGACCTCAACCCGCACCCGGTCCGCGCGGAGGACCTCGAGCACCCCGACGAGCTGCGGATCGACCTCGACCCCATGCCGGGGATCCCGTGGAGCCAGATCGTCGACGTCGCGTTCGTCGCCCGCGAGGTCCTCGCCGACCACGGCCTCGTCGCGTGGCCGAAGACGTCCGGCTCGCGCGGCTTCCACGTCTACGCCCGCATCCGGCCCGACCAGCCCTACGCCGCCGTCCGCCGCGCCGCAGAGACCGTCGCGCGCGAGGTGGAGAACCGGGCGCCGGAGCTCGCGACGAGCCGCTGGTGGAAGGAGGAGCGGCACGGCGTCTTCGTCGACTTCAACCAGAACGCCAAGGACCGCACCGTCGCCTCGGCCTACTCGGTGCGCGCGCTGCCGGACGCCCGCGTCTCGACGCCGCTGGACTGGGACGAGGTGCGGGCCTGCCGGCCCGAGGAGCTCACGGTGCCCGCGGTGCTGCGCCGCTGGGCCGAACGGGGCGACCCGTGGGCCGGGATCGACGACGACGCCGGCAGCCTGGAACCGCTTCTCGCACTGGCGAAGCAGCTCGGCCCGGCCAAGAAGCCGCCGAAGGGCGAGAGCCTCGCCGGGCGCCGCAGGCCGACCGTCCCGCTCGTCGAGGTCGCCCGGACGCGGACGAAGCCCGAGGCCCTCGACGCCCTCGAGCGCTGGAAGGCCGCGCACGCCGACGTCGTCGCCCACCTGGAGCCGGCGGACGTGCTCCTCGACGGCATGCGCGGCCGCTCCTCGCTGTGGTACCGGGTCCGGGTCAACCTCCAGCACGTCCCCGAACCCCTTCGGCCGGAGCAGGAGCCGCTCCTCGCGGACTACGACCCGTGGGCGGGGGTCGATCCCGCCGCCTTCAGGGCCGCGCGCGAAGGGTGAGGACGACGCCGCCGTGCTCGGCGAGCGCGCCGGGCTCGACGAGCGCGACCCACCCGCCGCGCTCGAGGACGGTCTCGATGAGCTCGTCGACGGCGTCGTCGAGCACGTCCGGCGCCTCGACGTCCGACGCGGGGACGAGCACGTCGCCGTCGCAGGCGAGCCGGGCCGGCACCATGAGGTCGTCCTCGACGGCGAGCATCTCCGGGTGCTCGCGGCGCGCGGCGAGCCACACCGACGCCAGGCCGGACACGAGCCGGTGGCTGCGCCGGCGGCGTGCCGCCAGGGCCAGCGCCTCCTCCTGCCGGCCGTGCAGGTAGGCGTCGAGGACGGGCCGGACCCGTTCCGCGAGAAGCGGGAGCGGGTCGCGGTGGTGGTTGCCGGGGACGACGCCCGCGAGCCGGTGGAGGTTCTTCGCGACGTGCCGCAGGGCCGCCGCCAGCGGGGCCGGGCCGACGAGGACGACCGGGGCCGGCTGCTTGCGCAGCACGGCGCCGAGCGTCCGGTCGACCCGCCGCAGCCACGCGTCCTGGATGCCCGGGCGGTCGTCCTCGCGGTCCACCGGGAACAGGCCGCCGGCGAAGGGCCGCAGGACGCCCCCGACGCCCTCGAGGAGCCGGGCCTGGTTGCCGGACAGCAGGAGGACCCAGTGCCGAGGGGTGCGGTGCAGCGCCCGGACGAGGTCGCGCGTGGCGAACGTCGGGTCGACGACGACCCGCTCGACCGGCGCGAGCGGCAGCCGCACGAGCCGGGCGGTGCCACCGCCGCAGAAGAGCGCGAGCCCCGCGCCGGCCGGACCGGCGACCGCCTCGTCGGCGAGCTCCTCCAGCCGGGTCATGAGGGGCCCGTCCGGGGCCACTCCCTCTGCGGCGCAGCGCTTCTGCGCCTGGCGCACGAGTGACCTCAGGCGGGCGGCGTCGGTGTCGGCGAGCACCGGGCCGGGGGTCGTCGGGAGCAGGACGGACACGCAGGGGTAGGCGCGGACGGCCTGGAGCAGGGTCACCTGGGCCGCGGTGACCGGCAGCGGGGCGAGCGTCGTCGTCATCGGGTCTCCTGGAGCTGGGGGCGGGTGGCGCGCAGGCTCGCCACGACGGACACGGTGAGGATCGTCGAGATGACGAGGAGGGAGATCCACGTCGGGACGTAGAGCACGTCGACCTTGAGGAGCATCTTCACGCCGACCCACATGAGCACGAGGGCGAGGCCGGCCTTGAGGTAGACGAAGCGGTGGATGAGGTCGGCGAGCAGGAAGTACATCGCCCGCAGGCCGAGGATGGCGAAGGCGTTGGCGGTGAAGACGATGAAGGGCTCGTCGGTCACGGCGAAGATCGCGGGGATCGAGTCGACGGCGAAGACGACGTCGGTCACCTCGATGAGGACGAGCACGGCGAGCAGCGGCGTCGCGACGAGCTTGCCCCCGTGCCGGACGAAGAACTTCTGCCCGTGGTACTCGTCGGTGGTCGGCACGAAGCGGCGGAACAGCCTGAGCGCCCGGGAGTTCTCCACGTCGATGTGCTCGTTGCGCTGCCGCAGCATCTTCCACCCGGTCCACAGCAGGAACGCGGCGAACACGTAGAGGACCCACGAGAACGAGGCGATGAGCACCGAGCCCGCGGCGATGAAGGCCCCGCGGAAGACGAGCGCGCCGAGGACGCCGAGGAAGAGCACCCGGTGCTGGTACTCGCGCGGCACGGCGAAGTAGCTGAAGATGATCGCCCAGACGAAGACGTTGTCCACCGCCAGGGACTTCTCGATGAGGTAGCCGGCGAAGTACTCCTGACCGGCCGCGGCTCCCCAGACCTGCCAGACGAGCACGCCGAACCCGACGCCGGTGGCGACCCAGAAGGCCGACCACGCGGCCGCCTCCCGCACGCCGATGACGTGGGCCTTGCGGTGGCCCACGAGGTCGACGAGCAGCATCGCGACGATGCCGCCCAGGACGGCGAACCAGACCCACAACGGGACGTCCATCAAGCACTCCTCCTGTCGCGCAACGGATGTCGACAGGAGGTCTCTCCCGGCAGCGGCCTGGGCCGGTGCCTCGTCCAGCCGGGCTCGCCTCTCGCGAGGCGGCCGTCGTGACGGCTGGGCGACGGGGTGGGGATACTCCCCTCCTGGCCAAACAGTAGAACTAGACTTCGCCTGTTGGCAAGGGGAGGATCACACGAGGCGCAGGGCGCGCTCGGCCTCCATGCGGCTCTGGATGTGCGCGACGGCGCGGAAGGACTCGCGCAGGTGACGCCGGGTCAGGGTGTCGAGCTCGCGCGGGTCGACGTACGTCGTCGGCGCCGTCCCCGCCCGGATCGCCGCCACCTCGCGCTCGAGCAGGAGCGAGAAGACCTGGTCGAACGCGGCGACGAGGCTGTCGACCTCGTCGACGCTGAGGAGCCCGGCCTCCGTCGCACGGCGCAGCCGCCGGCTCGTCGACCCGCTCGTGTCGCCGGTGAGGACGGCGACCCACCGCCCGATCGACGTCACCGGTCGCAGGCCGCCCGCCTTGAGGTTGAGCTGGCCGCGGTGCTCGCCGGAGTGCTCGACGACGAAGTCGCGGACGAAGCCCGTCGGGGGCCGCGCGGACAGCGTGTACTCGGTGAGCGCGTACCGGAACTGCGGGCTCGGCCGGACGCGGGTCAGCTGCTCGGTCACCGCGCGGCCGAGGGCCGGCGCCGTCACCGCCCGGCTGTCGGCGAGCATCGTCGACAGCAGCAGCGCCCCCTCGCCGGCGACGTCCTGGAGCCAGCCGCGGGCGACCTCGCGCCACCGCGACGCCGACCGGCCGAACCGCGGGTCGTCGGCGTTGGCCCCGGAGTCGCACGTGCGCAGGCCGCACCGCTCGACGTCGTCGAGCACGCGCCGGGCGGCGGCCCGGACGACGGCGGTGCGCCCGGGCTCGTCGAGGTCGTCCCCGGCGTCGTCCCAGACGAGCGCGGTGTCCACGTCGCTGCTCGGCAGGACCTCGCCGCGGGCCAGCGAGCCGAGGACGACCCACGAGGTGGGGACGCCGGCGTCGGCGACGGCGGCGTCGAGGACGAGCAGCCGGCGCAGGACGGCGTCGAGCACCGCCGCGAGCAGCGCGCCGACGTGGGGCGCCGGGACGCCGGTGTCCCACAGCTCCACCGCGGTCGACGGCAGGAGGCGGCAGGCCTCGGCGAGCTCGTCGAGGGTCGTCGCCGAGTCCACCGCGGCACGGACGAGGAGCGGGTCGCGCACGTCGGCCCCGGCGAGGTCGACGACCCGCAGCACCCCCGCCGGCCGGCCGCCGGCGTCCGTGGCGACGAGGTGGTGCACGCCGTGCTCGACCATGGCGAGGAACGCCGTGGCGACCGTCGTCCCCTCCGCGACGGTGAGCACGGGCGTCGACGCGAGCCGGGCGACGGGCTCGTCGACGCCCACCTCGCCGGTCCCGACCCGGCGCCGGAAGTCCTGGTCGGTGACGATGCCCAGCCCGCCGGGCAGCTCGACGAGCGCGCAGGACAGCCGTTCCTCGCCCATCCGGGCGGCCACCGCCCGCACCGGCTCGGCGGCGGTGGCCCACAGCACCGGCCGCAGGTACGCGCCGACCGGCCGGTGCGCCTTCTCCGGCAGGCCGCTGCCCCGGGTCAGGCTCTGCCGGGCGACGAGCGTGCCGTACCCGGTGAAGCGCAGCCGGTCCGGGTGGCGCAGGACGGGCCGCGGGTCGGGCAGCCGGTAGCAGACCGTCGGTTCGGGGACCGTGACGGCGAGCGCGGGCGGGACGCCGGCCAGCAGCGAGAGGTGGCCGACCGTCTCCCCCGGCCCGAGCTCGTCGACGACCCGGCCGCGGTCGAGCACCGTGAGGGAGCCGCTGCGGATGACCCACATGTGCTCGAGCGGTCCGGAGCCGTCCGCGACGAGCACGTCGCCGGTGTCCACCTCGACCGCCTCGGCGAGCGCGGCGAGGCGCTCGAGCTCGTCGCCGTCGAGGGCCGAGAACGGCGCGTGGGCACCGAGGAACCCCACGACCTCGTCCACGGCTGCACCGTCCACGCCAGCGAGCGTGCGAGGCCGTCCCGTCGGGGTCAAGGCAGTCGCGGGTCTCCGGGCCGTCCGCGCGCCGAAGGGGTGCTGCCCGTCGCCCGGCGGTCACCGCCTCGTGTCGTAACTGTGCGTCAGCGCTCGCTCACGGCGTGTCCACGCGCGTCGACGGGCGGTCCGCCCGGGGGATAGCCTCGCTCGCAGCCCGGCGACGGGACGGACGGGACGGACGAGGACGGAGGGCGCATGGGGTACGTCGGACGGCACCGCGGTGCCCGCGTCTGGCTCGTCCGCCGGCCGGTCCTCACGGGGGCCGCGGCTGTGCTCGTCCTCGGCGCCCCGGTCGCGCTGTGGAGCCCGTGGGGCGACGGCTCGTCCGGCGGACCGGACGTGCGGGCCGCGCAGGCACCACCACCGGCCGGCGACCCGCAGCCCGTGGCGCCCGGCACCACCGGCCCGGCCGGGACACCGCGGGACGCCTCCGCGGACGCGGGCTCCCAGGACTCGGGCGGCCGGCGCACCTCCGACTCCGGCGGCGACGCGGGCGGGAGCACGCAGCCCCGCGGCGACCAGGCGGTCGGTCGGCTGGGGTCCGTCTTCGGGCCGACCCCGGGCACGGGCGTCGTCAGCCCCGCGAGGCTCGCGACGTCGGGGTCCTCGTCCGTCCGCCCCGGCACGACGCGGCCCGGCACGCGTCCGACGACCGCTGCGTCGACGCCGCCCCGGACGACGCCGCCCGTGACGCCGCCGAGCGACCCGCCCACGACGGACCCGCCCCCGCCGAGCGACCCGCCCACGACGGACCCGCCCCCGCCGAGCGACCCCCCGACGAC
>JBQGCR010000037.1:0-3667 GCA_052038585.1 Kineosporiaceae bacterium | reverse complement strand
CACCCCGCCCACCCGGAGGACCGAAGACCATGGCTTCCACCCCCGCTCTCCCGTCCCGCCTCGGCGCCGAGTTCCTCGGCACCTTCTGGCTCGTCCTCGGCGGCTGCGGCACCGCCGTCCTCGCCGCCACCTTCCCCGACGTCGGCGTCGGGCTGCTCGGCGTCTCCCTCGCCTTCGGGCTGACCGTCCTGACGATGGCCTACGCCGTCGGCCACGTCTCCGGCGGCCACTTCAACCCGGCCGTCACCGTCGGCCTCGCCGTCGCCAGGCGCTTCCCCTGGAAGGACGCCCCGGCGTACGTCGTCACCCAGGTCGTCGCGGCCAGCCTCGCCGGCGCGGTCCTCTGGGTCGTCGCCAGCGGCCAGGACGGCTTCAGCGCCACCGAGTCCGGCTTCGCCGCCAACGGCTTCGGCGACCACTCCCCCGGCGGGTACACGCTGCTGGCGTGCCTCGTCGCCGAGGTCGTCCTCACGGCCTTCTTCCTCTACGTCATCCTCGGCGCCACGGACGGGCGGGCCCCGGTCGGCTTCGCCCCCATCGCGATCGGGCTGGCGCTCACGCTGATCCACCTCATCTCGATCCCGGTGACGAACACCTCGGTCAACCCGGCCCGCTCCACCGGCGTCGCCTGGTTCACCGACTCGTGGGCGCTCGGCCAGCTCTGGCTCTTCTGGCTCGCCCCGCTCGTCGGCGCCGCGATCGCCGGCGCGACGTACGCGGCGATCACCGGCGAGCGCAACGTCTCCCAGCTCGAGGGGGAGAAGAGGCAGAAGGCCGACCGCTGAGTCAGCCGACCGCCGCCCGCCGCCGCTGCAGGTGGCGGCGGGTGGCGTCGCCCGTCCCCAGCGCCAGCGCCGCGTCCCAGGCGGCGACCGCCTCGGACCGGCGGCCGAGCGCCTCGAGCGCCTCGGCCCGCGCGGCGTGCCAGGCGGGGTAGCCGGCCAGCCCTGTGACGGCCTCGACCGCCGCGAGCCCCGCGGCCGGACCGTCACGGCGCCCGACGGCGACCGCCCGCGCGAGCCGGGGCACCGGCCCGTCGGCGACGGTGAGCAGCACGTCGTACCACGAGATGATCGCCGCCCAGTCGGTCGAGGCGTCGTCGGGGGCGAGGGCGTGGCACGCGGCGACCGCCGCCTGGACGACGTACGGGTCGGGCCGGGAGGGCGTGCGCCGCAGCCCTTCCCCGACGAGCAGCACCCCCTCGCGGATCCGGTCGGCGTCCCACAGCGAACGGTCCTGGTCGGCGAGCAGCACCACCTCGCCGTCGCCGTCCGTGCGCGCCGCGCGCCGCGAGTCCTGGAGCAGCATGAGCGCGAGCAGCCCGGTCACGGTCGCGTCGTCCGGCATGAGGTCGCGCAGGAGCCGGCCGAGGCGGACCGCCTCGTCGACGAGCCCGACGCGGACGACGTCGTCCCCGCTCGTCGCCGTGTGCCCTTCGGTGAAGAGGAGGTAGACGACGGCGGCGACGCCGGCGACCCGCTGCGGCAGGTCCGCCGCCGCGGGCACCCGGTACGGGATGCCGGCCTTGGCGATCTTCTGCTTCGCCCGGGTGAGCCGCTTGAGCATCGTCGCCTCGGGGACGAGCAGCGCCCGACCGACCTCGGCCGTCGTCAGCCCGCACAGCGTCCGCAGCGCGAGCGCGACCTGGGCCTCCCGCGCGAGCGCCGGGTGGCAGCACGTGAAGACGAGCCGGAGCAGGTCGTCGCGGACGACGTCCGGCTCCGGCGGGCCGTCGTCCTCGAGGCCGAGCAGGTCCACGGCCTGCGCCTCCTTGTCCGCCCGGCGCGCCTCGCGGCGGACGACGTCGACCGCCTTGCGGCGGGCCGCCGTCGTCAGCCACGCGCGCGGGTTGCCGGGGACGCCGTCGCGCGGCCACGTCGTCAGCGCGGCGATCGTCGCCTCCTGGACGGCGTCCTGCGCGAGGTCGACGTCGCCGACGACGCGCACGAGCGTGGCGAGCACCCGCGTGCCCTCGTCCCGGACGAGCCGGACGAGGGCCGCGCGGGCGTCGTCGTCGGTCGTCACCGCCGGCGTCCGGCGGCTCAGCCGCCGAACTGGATGACGGGCCGCACCTCGACCGCGCCGTTCCACGCCGCGGGGATCCGCGCGGCCCACGAGACCGCCTCGTCGAGGTCGGCCGCCTCGATGAGGTAGAAGCCCGTGAGGACCTCCTTCGTCTCGGCGTAGGGGCCGTCCGTCGTCACGACGTCGCCGCCGCGGCCGCCGCTGACGCGCACGGTCGTCGCGGTCGCCGTCTGGTAGAGGGCCGCGCCACCGCGGATCACCGCGGCCGCCGCCTCGCCGAACTCGTTGTACCCCTTCATCTCCTCGGCGTACTGCGGGTCCGACCAGTCGACGTCGGCGGTGTAGATGATGGCTGCGTACTGGGGCATCGTCTGCTCCTTCGTCCCGGCCGCCCGGTGCGGCCCTCACTGTAGGGACGAACGGGTGCGGCGGAGAAGGACACCCGCGCCCGGGACTTTCTCAGGGCGTCCAGCGGGGGTCGCGCCCGGCGAACCCGAGCAGCCGGTCGCCGGCCGGGGCGCCGGCGGGGACGGCGACCTCCTCGCCGAACATGCCGTCCGGCCCGCCGCGGTACTCCGGGCGCATCATCGCGGCGAGCACCTCGCGCGCGGCGTCCGCGGCGCGCGGGTCCGCCTCCCACGGCAGGCCGAGCGCGCGGCGCAGGTCCCAGCCGTGCACGAGGTACTCCCCGAGGATCATGCCGACGGCGACGGAGCCGGGCAGGTCGGCCTGCCACAGCCTGACGGCCGGCCGCCGGTGCACGCCGTCGCGCACGCTCGCGGCCAGGCTGCGGGCGGCCTCCCGGACGACGTCGGCCGGCTCGCGGCCGTCGGTCGCGGCCGTGTACGCCGTCGGGTCCGGCCGGACGCCGGTGCCCTCCGGGTCGGCGAGGGCGGCGGCGAAGAAGTCGAGCCAGCCGACCGCGTGGTCGCGCAGGCCGGCGACGTCGTACCCGGCGCACGGCGTCGGCCGGGGCAGGTCGTCCTCGCCGACGGCCTCGACGGCGTCGGCGAGGTCGTCGAGCACGGGCAGGAGGAGCTCGAGGAGGGGGTCGGCGGGGCCGGACAGCACGGCCGCGGCGGCGGTGGTCGTCGTCATGCCGCCGACGCTACGGACGCCCCGGGCGGGGGCGATTGAACTTTTCGGACGCCGGTGTCGGTGCCGGCGCCTACGGTGGCCCCGTGACCCGCCGGCCCCCCGGACGCGACGACACCCGCGGCATCGTCGACCCCGCGGGGATGGCGGCCGTCGCCACGCTGACCCGCTACCCGGCGGGCGAGGCGCTCGACGGGCTCGTCGACTGGTTCTGGGCGGTCCGCTGGCGGGTCCCGCCGGGCGAGGTGCACGTCCAGCGGGTGCTGACCCACCCGGCGTCGCACCTGTCCGTCGGTACGCTCGACCGGACGGGCACGGTGCTCCTGCCGGCCGGAGCGCGGGTCTACGGCCTGACGGCGCGTCTCGACGAGCGCCGGCTCGTCGGCGAGGGCTGGACGGTGGCGGCGAAGACGTCCGGCGGGGTCGGTGTCCTGGTGGACCGGCCGGCGCACACGCTCGTCGAGGCCGAGGTGGCCATGAGCGAGGTGCCGGGGGCCGAGGCGGTGGGCGTCGCCGGCGTCGCCGAGCGGGTCGCGGCCGCCGACGG
>JBQGCR010000036.1:0-2079 GCA_052038585.1 Kineosporiaceae bacterium | reverse complement strand
CGTCGACGTCAACGAGAACATGCTCGAGGTGGCCCGCAAGGCGTGCCCGCTGGCGCACCTGGAGGTCGGGGACGTCCGCGAGCTCAAGGCGCAGGACGGCGCCTTCGACGTCGTCTACGCCGCCCACCTCGTCCAGTTCGTCGCCGAGCGCGCGCTCGCCGTGGGCGAGCTCGCCCGGGTGACCCGCGCCGGGGGACGGGTCGGGGTGACGACGTGGGCGCCGTTCCCGGCCAACCCGTACTTCGCCGCCGTCCACGACGCGCTCGCGAGGACCCTCGGCGACGAGGTCGCCGCGCCGCTCGGCGTCGCGTGCTCCCTCGGGGAGTCCGGGGACGTCTGGACGCTCCTCCACGGCGCCGGCCTGGTCGACGTGCGGGTCGAGGAGCACGCCTTCACCGCCGCGCTCGGGGCGCTGGAGACGTTCGTGCCGCACCACCTGCTCTCGACGCCGATGAGCGGCGTCGTCCGCGGCGCGGGCGACGAGGCGATGGCCGAGATGGTCGGCCGCGTCGTCCGGCGGCTCGACGCGCAGCACTCCGGGGCGGTCCGGGTGCGTTTCAGCCAGCTCGTGGCGACCGCGACCCGCGCCTGAGGGGCGCCGCCCGTCCGGGCGCTCCAGTCCGGTGCGGCGGGTGTCGATGAGGGGACGACCCTGTCTCGACGTGGAGGTTCCCATGGCGACGCCCGCCGCCCAGACGCTGCGCTACGTGCTCCCGACGACGGCCGTGCGGCTGTCCGCCCAGGTCCGGCTGTCGGTCGTGCCGGACGCCAAGGGCGGCCACCTCGAGCCGCAGGTCGCGGCCCGGATCGTCACCCGCGGTCGGCGCACGGCCGTCGCCTCGGTGCACGACGTCGCGCTGGCGAGCCCGCCGGCCTGGGCGAAGCCGGGCAGCCTGCGCCGCCGCTTCGACCGGGAGAACCCGCGCACCGCCGCACTCATCGCCGACCTCTCGGCGCGCTCGGAGCAGTTCCTCGCCGGCCTGCGGATGGGGGAGAACACCGCGGAGGTCATCACGTTCGGCCAGGCGCTCGAGGTGGTGCACCGCGAGCTCGCCGGTGCCGACCGGATGCGCCGGGAGTGGATCGCGCTGCAGGGCAGGGCGATCCGCACCGCGACGTGGGATGTCGACGACGCCGACCTGCTGCCCCTGGAGTACCCGGCGGCCACGCTGCCGGCCGACGTCGCCCTCCCCGGCGGCGACGCGCTCGAGCTGGCACAGGACTTCGGCCTGCTCCTCGCGAGCGTCTCGCACGACGGCCACGGCACGACGCTCGCCGTCTACCGCCGCGCCCCGCGCCACCTGCCCGACGTCGAGGACACCGCGGGCGGCGAGTGGGTCTGCGAGCCCGCGCTGTCGCACCTGCGCCTGCTCGACACCCCGGCCGTCCCGCGCCCGCGCGACGGCGAGGAGCCCGCGGGCGCCGAGGCCGCCGAGGCGCTGGGCCTGCACACGGTCTTCGAGGACTCACCGGTCGACCTCGCCCGGCGCCAGCTCGCCCTGCTCGACGCCTCCGACGAGTACTCCCGGCTCGCGTCGACCCACGAGCGCACCGAGGAGCTCGCCGCCCTCGAGCTGCTCATGCGCCTCGGCGAGGGCCGCCCGGCCTGAGCCGTCCCGGTCGGCTCGTCACAGCCGGTCGTACGGCGAGGAGGTCGCGCCGCCGGCGAGGCGGGCGTAGCCGGGTCCGCGGTCGAAGAACGGCTCGTCCGCGGGCCGGGCGGCCCGGCGGGCCGCGCGCAGCGTCGCCGTCGCCTCGTCGTCGACGGCCCAGCCGGAGCCGTCGGGGCTGACGACGACGACGCCGTAGTCGCGCTCGGCGCCGGCGACGGAGACCTTGCCCCACAGCACGTCCCGGAGCACCTCCTCGCCCGGCCGGGTCAGCGGGTCGCCCCAGCCGCCCCCGCCGGTGGTGCGGATCCGGATGACCTCGCCGGCCCGCACGGGCTCGGCGTCGGTGAGGGCGTCGACCTCGCGCTCGTGCGGGCCGCCGGGGTCGATCGTCACCTGGAACGGCCGGCCCGCCCCGCCGCCGGCGACGCCCCAGCAGGACAGGATCGACCGGTCGGCGATCGACATG
>JBQGCR010000035.1:0-6292 GCA_052038585.1 Kineosporiaceae bacterium | reverse complement strand
GGAAGTCTATCAGATGCCCGGTGGGCGCCTCGCGCGGGTTTTCCGCCGCAGGGACGCGCCGCCGGCGCGGCAGACGACCGCGAGCGGGACCGCCGGGCCGGTCGGCAGCACGACGCCGACCGGGTCACCCGGGCGCACCGTGCCGGCGGCCACGACGACGGCCATGACCCCGGCGCGCCGGTCGAGCCCGCCGTGACCGTCGCGGACGGCGACGCGGGCGAGCAGCCCGGGCGCGAAGGCGTCGATCTGCCGGCACGGGTTGCGCAGCCCGGTGAGCTCGACGACGGCCGACGCGCCCAGGAGCAGCCGGGTGCCGGTCGGCAGCGCGTGCAGGTCGACGCCCGCCGTCGTCACGTTCTCCCCCAGGTCGCCGGGCGCGACGTCGAACCCGTCCGCCGCGAGCCCCTCGAGCTGCTCGGCGCCGAGGAGGTGGACCTGGCGCAGGTTCGGCGCCGTCGGGTCCGCACGCACCCGCGAGCGGTGCCGCACCGTCGCGCCGCAGTGCGCGTCGCCCTCGACCCCGAGCCCCTCGAGGAGCGTGATCTCCCCGGCGGTCGGCTTGGAGAACGTGTGCCCGGCGCTGGCGTGGACGGCGGCGACGACGGCGGTCACGACAGGTCCCGGGGGGAGCGCGGCGGCCGCTGGGCGAAGGCGCTCGCGTACAGGCAGACGGTCGCGGCCGTCGAGAGGTTGAGGCTCTCGGCGCGCCCGTAGAGGGGGACGCGCACGACGTCGTCCGCGAGGGCCCGGTCCTCCTCGGGCAGCCCCCACGCCTCGTTGCCGAACACCCAGGCCGTCGGGGCGGCGAGCGCCCCGCCGTCCTGGAGCCCGTCGAGCTGGACGTCGCCCGCGCCGTCGGCGGCGAGCACGCGCAGCCCGGCGGCACGCAGGGCCGCGACGGCGTCGGCGAGCGGGACGCCCGTGACGACCGGCAGGTGGAACAGGCTCCCCGCGGTCGAGCGGACGCACTTGGGGTTGTGGACGTCGACGCTGGCGTCGGTGAGGACGACGGCGTCGGCCCCCGCGGCGTCGGCCGCCCGCAGGACGGTCCCGGCGTTGCCCGGGTCGCGGACGTGCGAGAGCACCGCGACGAGCCGCGGGCGCGCGGCGACGACGTCGGCGAGCGGGACGTCGACGAGGCGGCAGACCGCGAGCAGGCCCTGCGGCGTCACCGTGTCGGCCATCGCGGCCATGACCTGGTCGGTCACCCGGACCACCTCGTGACCCGCGGCGGCCGCGGCGACGACGACGTCGGTGTGCCGCTGGACGGCCACGGGCGTCGCGTAGACGGCGACGACCCGGTCCGTCGCCACCGCCTCCCGGACGGCCTGCGGACCCTCGGCGACGAACCGCCCGTCACGCAGACGCGCCGAACGCCCGGAGAGCCTGCGCACCGCCCTGACCCGGTCGGACCGGGGGTTGGCGAGGACGGAGGCGTCCGGGCGTTCGGGGTCGTGCTGGTCGGTCAGCGCCGGCCTCAGGCCGCGGCCTGGGCGGGCAGCGCCGCCTTGGCGGTCGCGACGAGCGCGGCGAAGGCCGCGGCGTCGTTGACGGCGAGCTCGGCGAGCATGCGACGGTCGACCTCCACGCCCGCGGCCTTGAGGCCCTGGACGAAGCGGTTGTACGTCATGCCCTCGGCGCGGGCCGCGGCGTTGATGCGCTGGATCCACAGCTTGCGGAAGTCGCCCTTGCGCGCCCGGCGGTCGCGGTAGGCGTAGCCGAGCGAGTGGGTGACCTGCTCCTTGGCCTTGCGGTACAGGCGCGACCGCTGGCCGCGGTAGCCGCTGGCCTGCTCGAGGACTTCCCGGCGCTTCTTCTGGGCGTTGACCGCCCTCTTCACGCGTGCCACGTGATTCTCCTTGCTGCTCGTGGGGTCATGCGGGACTGCAGCTCACTTACCGAGCAGCCGCTTGATCTTCTTGACGTCGGCGGGAGCGACCTCGACGTCGAGGGCGAGGCGCCGGGTGCGGGTGGTCGGCTTCCCCTCGAAGAGGTGGCGACGGTTGGCCTGCTCACGCATGAGCTTGCCGCTACCGGTCACGCGGAAGCGCTTCTTCGCACCGCTGTGCGTCTTGTTCTTCGGCATGTCGCCGTCTCTCCTCATCGGTCCGTGCCCCGGAGGGCACGGGTCGTCCTCACCGGTGCCCGATCGGGCACCGGCTCGCGTCACCGCGTCGGGGCGAGCCCCTACGCGGAAGCCGTGTTGTCGGCCGGCTCCTCGGCGGGAGCGGAGGCGGCGGCCGGCGCGGCGGCGGGGGTCGCAGCGGCTTCCTTGCGACGCTCCTGCTCGGCCTTGTGCTCGGCCTTGGCCTCGGCCTTCTTCTTGTGCGGGCCGATCACCATGATCATGTTCCGGCCGTCCTGCTTCGGGTTGGACTCGACGTAGCCGAGCTCGGCGACGTCGGCGGCCATCCGCTGCAGCAGGCGGTAGCCCATCTCCGGGCGGGACTGCTCCCGACCGCGGAACATGATCATGACCTTGACCTTGTCCCCCTGCTTGAGGAACCGCTCGACGTGGCCCTTCTTCGTGCCGTAGTCGTGCGGGTCGATCTTCAGGCGCAGGCGGATCTCCTTGAGGACCGTGTGCGCCTGGTTGCGGCGCGCCTCACGGGCCTTCATGTCCGACTCGTACTTGAACTTGCCGAAGTCCATGAGCTTGCAGACCGGCGGACGCGCGGTGGGCGCCACCTCGACCAGGTCGAGGTCCGCCTCCTGCGCCAGCTGGAGGGCCTGCTCGATCCGGACGATGCCGACCTGCTCACCGTTCGGGCCGACCAGCCGCACCTCAGGCACGCGGATACGGTCGTTGATCCGGGGCTCGCTGATGTGGTGCTCCTTCTTCGAGACGTCGTCTGTCGTGCTCCCCCACGCACGCGAAAGGCTCCCGCACGTGAGCGCACGGGAGCCTCGACAACGGACCTCGCGAGCCCCGGGGCTGCCCGGGGACCGCAGACCGGGCCCGGAGGCCTGGTCGGACCGGTGACCCGGCCGCCTGATGGCCCCGGAGGGCCGTGGCGACGCGGGTGGGAGAGACTCCGCTTGGCGCACCGGCCGGCCTGCCCGCTCCCGTCACCCGGGGGTGGGCGTGCCGATCCGGTCGGTCACCGTGAAAGGCTACCAGGGTGGATGACGAGACGACGAACCCGGCGGACGAGCAGGCCGCCGTCCGCGACATCGCCGACGTGGCCGCGGTCGAGGTGATCACGACGGCGGCCGTGCACCTCATGAGCGCCGCGGCGGTGAAGTGCGGGCTCGCCGAGGACGTCGAGCCGGACCTCGACGAGGCCCGCAAGCTCATCACCGTGCTCGCCGCGCTCGTCACCGCCGCCGCCCCGGAGATCGGCAACCAGCACGCGCGGTCCCTGCGTGACGGGCTGCGCTCCCTGCAGCTCGCGTTCCGCGAGGCCTCGGTGATCCCCGACCCGCTCGGCCAGGGGCCGGGCGAGAAGTGGACCGGTCCGGTCTCCTGAGCCCGGGTCGGCCTCAGGCGGCCGGGACGTACCGGTCGCGCCGCGCCACGCGGGCCCGGACCCGGGACTCGACGACGAGGCCGGCGAGCGCGAGCACCGTCCCGACCGCGCCGACGACGGCGAAGCCGGCCCACGCGCCCTCGGCGTCGATGAGCGATCCGGCCAGCGGTGCGCCCAGGGCGCCGCCGACGGTGAGCGCCGAGCCGTGCCAGCCCATCGCCTCGCCCCGCGACGCCTCGGGCACCAGGCCGCTGACCCGCTCGGCGGTCGCGGTGAGCACGGGCGCGCAGAGCAGCGCGGCCGGCAGGATCGCCAGCGCGAGCGTCCCCCACGAGGGCGCGAGCCCCACCGGCGCGGTGAGGACGGCGAGCGCGAGCAGCAGGACGAAGGGCGGCACGGGCCGGTGCAGCGCCCCGTAGACGAGACCGCCGAGCATCGAGCCGACGCCCCAGGCGAGGAAGACGACGCCCGCGAGCGTCACGGCGTCGTCCTCGCGCAGGTGCGCGACGAGGGACACGTCGGTGCCGGCGAGGACGAGGACGGCCGCGCTCGTGCAGGCGAGGACGGCGACGAGCCGCGGCGTGAACCACTCCCGGCGAGGGAGCCGGGCCGGCTCCTCCTCGCCGTCGGCGAGCGCGGTGCGGGTCGGCGGGTCGAAGGCGAACAGGGCCAGCCCCGAGCCGACCATGAGCACGCCGACCCCGAGCAGCCCGGCCGTCGTCGACCACTGGGTCGCGACGAGCACGCCGAGCGTCGGGCCGAGGATGAACGACAGCTCGACGCCCATGGAGTCGAGCGCGAAGACGCTGCGCCTGCTCTCCGGCGGCGCGAGGACCGACAGCGACTGCCGGACGACGGTGAAGATCGGCAGCCCGAGCACCCCGCCGACGAACGCGGCGACGAGCAGCCCCTGGTACGGCAGCCACGGCGCCATGCCCCAGACGAGCGCCTCGGCGACGATGCTCGGCACGAGCGCCCGCCGCAGGCCCAGCCGGTCCACCCGGCGGCCACGCCACGGCCCGCCCAGCGCCATGCCGACGGTCGCCGACGCACCGACGAGCCCGGCGGCCGCCCAGCCGCGGTCGAGGTCCTCGACGACGTGGAGCGTGAGGATGATCGACGACGCCGTCTGCGGCAGACGGGCGAGGACGGCGAACAGGAGCAGCCGGAGGACCCCGGGCAGCGCGAGGGCCTGGCGGTAGGGCGCGAGCGTCACCCGGTCATCATGGCAAATTCATCCCATGAATGACGAACGGGTTACGCCGTCCGGGTGACGTGCTCGTCAGGGAGGCGTCCCGACCCGGATCCGGTTGCCGTCGGGGTCGCGGACCATGAAGTCCCGCGCCCACGGCTGGTCGTCCACCGTCGCCCCGCAGGCGGCGGCGAGCGCGTCGACGTCCGGCACGTAGACGTAGACGAGCGTGTCCGGACGGGCGTCGCCGGTGTGCTCGGACAGGTGCAGGCGCGCGCCGTCGGGCCGGCGGACCCCGACGTACAGCGGCATCCCCGGCCCGAAGGTGTGCCGGAACTCCTCGACGAAACCGAGCCGGGCGTACCAGCGCAGCGACGCCTCGGCGTCGGCGACCCGCAGGACGGCGACGGCGACGCTCGCGGCCGGCTCCTCGCTCACGGCGCCGGCAGGAGTCTCGGCTCGAGCCGCTCCTCGACGGCCGAGCCGCCGTCGCGGGTGACGACGTAGGCGCCCTTGCCCCGCACGGACGCCACGGCCTCGACGAGCTCGGTCCCCCGGTAGACGAGGCCGACGCCGTCGTCCGTGCAGTGCGTCGTCGGCAGCGTGCCCTCCGCGACGAGCCGGTGGACGAACGGGCGGCGCCGGGCCTCGCTGTCGTGATGGACGCCGTTGCCGTACGGCAGCAGCGCGAGCGCGTCGGTGACCGGCCGCAGCTCCTTGCCGAAGGAGTCCGTCGTGCCGCCGACGTACCAGCAGATCGAGCCGGCGCTCACCCCGGAGAGCACCACCCCCGCCTGCCACGCCCGGCGCAGCACCGCGTCGAGGCCGTGCACCCGCCACACGGCGAGGAGGTTGGCGACCGAGCCGCCCTGGACCCACACGACGTCCTGGTCGAGGACGGCGCCCTCGACGTCCTCGAGGTTCGGCATGGGGAACAGCGCGAGCGGGGTGAGGTCGAAGCCCGCGACGCGGGCCGCCTCGGCGACCCGGGCGGTCGCCGACTCGGCGTCCCCGAGCGCGGTGCCGACGTACATGACGCGCGGGCGCCGGCCCGTGGCCCCGGACAGCTCGACGGCGTGGTGGACGAGCGCGTCGAACTCCAGGTACGTGCGCTCCCCCGCCCGGTAGCCGCCGGAGGTCGCGAGGATCGTCGGGGTGTCGGTCGCCACCGGGCGAACCTACCCCCGGTCGGCGGCGACGGGGCGCAGCTCGAGGGAGTCGACGCGCTCGGACACGACGGGGTCCGCGGCGAGCCGCGAGGAGACCTCGGCGAGGACGCCGTCGAGCGCGGCCCGGTCCAGGCCCGGGCGCAGGCCGACGACGACGGCGGTCTCCGCCCGCCGTCCCGGCTCGACCCGCACCTCGAGGACGGCGTCGAGACCGGCGAGCGCGCTCGTCACGGCGGCGGCGACCTCCGGGTCGAGCGGGGCGGGCGTCCACGGCCGTCCCTGGCCGAGCGCCCAGACGGCGGGACGGCGCAGGACGAGCGAGGCGGGCCCGGCGACGTCGAGGACGACGACGTCGCACCCCTCGGCGACGGCGGACAGCGCCGCCCGCGCGGCCTCGCCCGGGCCCGGCCGCGCGCCGCCGTCCCAGGCGGCGCACGCCGCGACGGAGGTGAAGGCGGGCA
>JBQGCR010000034.1:0-11997 GCA_052038585.1 Kineosporiaceae bacterium | reverse complement strand
GTCGAGGCCGCGGGCGGCGAGGTCCGCGGCGGCGAGCAGGGCGTCGACGCCGGGGGCGTCGGGGCCGTCGTCCGCGGCGAGGCGGTCGAGCGCCCGGACGTCGACGTGGACGCCGTCGAGGTCCGCCGCGTACCCGCCGGGCACCGTCACGACGAGCCCGGCGGCCCCCGCCGCGGCGAGCCGGGTGCGCAGGACGCTGACGTAGGTCATGAGGGTGCCCCCGGCCTTGGCCGGCGGCGCGCCGTCCCAGAGGTGCTCGACGAGCCGGGACCGCGGCACCGCCGACCCGCCGGCGAGGACGAGCAGGACGAGGACGGACGCGGGCCGGGCGCCGCCGAGGCCCGTGACGCCGAGCCGGCCCGTCGGGCCCACGACGGCGAGCCGGCCGCACAGCTCCACGCGCACCGGCTCGGCAGCGTGCCCGGCGGCACTCAGCGTCACCCCATAAGCGTGGACGGTGCCACCGTTGTCGCACATCCCGAAACTTGTGCGCCAAACCCCCTAAATCTAGGGGGATCCATGACGACGGAGCGTGGCGGACCGCAGGTCGGACCCTGCCGGCGGTCCCGGGGACCGGCCCGTCCAATGCCGTCCCAAGGTCGCGCGTCCCAGCCTGGGAGGGCAGCCGTCGCCAGCGGGGCGCGGCGGGACGGAGGTGGGTCGTGGAGCTCGCACGTCGTCAGCTGCTCGCCTTCGGCGGCGCGGGGGCGCTGTCGGTGGCCGGCGCGGGGGCCCTCCTCGTGCCCTCGGACGTCGTCCTCGCCCGGGCGGCCAGCACCCTGCCCGCCCGGGCTCGCCCCGTGCCCTACCGGACGGCCTTCGTCCGGCCGCCGGTGCTGGCCCCGGACGCCGCCTTCGTCGACGACGACGGCGTCCCGGTGCGCCGGTACACGGTCCGGGCGAGCGCCGGTCTCGCCCAGATGCTCCCGACGTTGCCGACGCCGGTCCTCGGCTACGAGGGGATCTTCCCGGGGCCGACCATCGAGGTGGAGCGCGGCACCCGCGTCGAGCTTCGGGTGCGCAACCGGCTGCCCGACAAGCACCCGTCCTTCGGCCACGACATGACGACGGTGACGCACCTGCACGGCCACCCGTCGCGCCCGCAGTACGACGGGTACGCCAACGACAAGATCCTGCCCGGGCAGGTCAAGACGTACGTCCACGAGAACCAGGTGTGCGCGCGGACCATGTGGTACCACGACCACGCCGCCCACGTGACGTCGCTCAACGCGTACTCCGGCCTGGCGGCGCTGTTCCTCGTCCACGACGAGGCCGAGCGGGCGCTGCTGCCGCAGGGACGCTTCGACGTCCCGCTCGTCGTCACCGACGCCCTCTTCGCCGCCGACGGCACGCTCGCTTACCGCGACAACGAGACCTCGGGGCTGTGGGGCGACGTCGTCCTCGTCAACGGCCGGCCGTGGCCGGTGATGCCGGTGCAGCGCCGGGTCTACCGGTTCCGCGTGCTCAACGCCGCGCTGTCACGCTCGTTCCGGTTCCGGCTGAGCACCGGTGCCCCCGTCACCGTCGTCGCCACCGACGGCGGGCTCGTGCCGCGCGCGCAGCAGGTCACGGCCTGGCGGCACGCGCCGGCCGAGCGGTACGAGGTGCTCGTCGACTTCCGGGGCTACGCGCCCGGCACCCGGGTCGAGCTGCGGAACGCGAGCAACGACAACAACGTCGACCACCCGCAGACCAACCGCGTCATGGCCTTCGACGTCACCGACGAGCCCGTGGACACGTCCGACCCGACGTGGGGGACGCTGCCGACGACGCTCGTCGGCGACAACCCCGTCATGGCCCTGGACCGGTCCCAGGTGGTGCGGCGGCGGACGTTCGAGCTGAAGAAGGACGACGCCGTCGGGGGCTGGAGCATCGACGGCGACTACTGGCGGCTCGTCGAGGCGAGCGGCTTCGAGCGGTCGATCGCCTCGCCCGGGCTCGGGGACGTCGAGCAGTGGACCTTCACGACCGGCGGCGGCTGGTTCCACCCGATGCACCTGCACCTCGTGGACTTCCGGGTCCTGCGCCGGGACGGCCGGGCGCCGTTCCCGTACGAGCTGGGGCCGAAGGACACCGTCTACGTCGGCGGCGGGGAGGAGGTGAGCCTGCTCGTGAAGTTCGGGCCGCACAAGGGCCGGTACATGCTGCACTGCCACAACCTGCCGCACGAGGACCACGACATGATGACCCAGTTCAACGTCGGCGCCGTGCCGGTCGCCGGCGACCCCGACGACCCGGTCTGGGCCGACCCGCCGCGCCGGGACGAGGAGGCCTGAGGCGCCCGGTCAGCCGAGCAGGGTCCGGGCGAGGAACAGGTGGAAGTCGACCGAGGCGTGCAGGTCGTCGACGTGGATCCGCTCGTCCCGGTTGTGGATCCCCGAGTCGAGCACCTCCGCCGGGGTGCGCAGCGCGGGCGAGAAGCCGTACGCGGCGGTGCCGAACGCCGCGCGCAGGTGCGTCGAGTCGGTGAAGCCGGTGCAGACCATGGGCGCCACCGTGGCGCCCGGGTCGGCCCGGTCGAGCCACGCCTGGACCGCCGCGACGACGGGCCCGTCCGCCGGTGAGGCCGTGCCGGGGACGTAGACGTCGAGCAGCTCGACGTCGTGGGCGACGTCGTCCCCGAGCCGGGCGCGCAGGTCCGCCGCGACCGCCTCCGCGGGCAGTCCGGGCAGGGTCCGCGAGTCGACGTCCATGCTCGCCCGGGCCGGCATGACGTTGATCCGGGAGCCGGCGGACAGCATGGTCGGCGCGCACGTCGTCCCCGTGAGGGGCGGGACGACGTGGCGCAGCGTCGGGTGCTGCGCGGCCGCCGCCTCGACGAGGCCGCGCAGCGCGTCCGTGCCCCCGGCCTCGGCCCGGGCGACGGCGTCCTCGCCGAGCAGCGCGACGAAGAACGGGCGCACCGCCGGTGCCAGCGCGGGGACGGGCAGGCCGTCGCCGAGGCGGGCGAGCAGCCGGCCGAGCAGCGGCACGGCGTTGTCGCCCACGGTGGGCATGGACGCGTGGCCGGCCTCGCCGCGGGCGGTCACCCGCGTCGGGTAGGTGCCCTTCTCGCCGATGCCGACCGTGTGGACGACGCGCCCGTCGGCCAGCGGCAGCCGGTTGCCGCCGCCCTCGTTGACGGCGTGGTCGGTCCGCAGCTCGGGCATCGCCGTGACGAGCCACTCCATGCCGGTCCTGGCCGAGCCGTCCTCCTCGTCGCTGACCATGGCGAGCACGAGGTCCCCGCGGCCGCGCCAGCCGGACCGGGCGAGCTCGGCGAAGGCGACCGTCCGGGCCGCGACCTCGTTCTTCATGTCCACCGCGCCGCGGCCGAAGAGCCAGCCGTCGTCGTCGACGACCGCCTCGAAGGGCGGGTGCGTCCAGTCGCGGGCGTCGGCGGGCACGACGTCGAGGTGCCCGACGAAGGCGAGCGACGGCGCCCCCGGGTCCGTGCCGGGGATGCGGGCGACGACGTTGGCGCGCAACGGGTCCCGCGCGACGAGCTCGGCGTCCGCCCCGGCGTCCCGCAGGACGTCGCGGACGAGCTCGGCCGCCGGCGTCTCGTGGCCGGGCAGGTTCGTCGTGTCGATGCGGATGAGGGCTCGGGTGAGCTCGACGACGTCCACGGGTGCGGTCTCCTCGGGTGCGGGCGGGGGCGGGTCAGCGGGTGCCGAGCGTCCGCAGCGCGAGCAGCGCCATCGCGCCCGCGGTCTCGGCGATCTCGGCGATCGGCACGCGCTCGAGCGCGGCGTGGGCGTGCCGGACGTCGCCGGGGCCGAGGTGGACGGTCGGCACCCCCGCGGCGGTGTAGAGGCGCAGGTCGCTGCCGTACGGGGCGCCGCGCTCGCGGGGGTGGGTGCCGGTGACGTCGCCCCAGGCCGTCCGGGTCAGGCCGAGGAGCGGATGTCCCTGCGGCAGTGCGCCGCTCGCGAACTGCCCGCCCCACCACGTGACGCGCACCGGGTGGTCGCGCAGCCACGGGTCGCCGGCGCACGCGGCCGCGACGCGCTCCTCCAGGGCCGCCCGGGCGGCGTCGGGGTCCTCGCCGATGCGGACCCCGTAGCGTCCCTCGGCGACGAGCCGGTCGGGGACCGTGCTCGCCCAGTCGCCGGCGTGGACGGTCCCGATCGACAGCGGGAAGGGCACCGGGTACTCGGCCATGAGCGGTCCGGCGTCGGCGTTGCGCTCGCGCTCCAGCTCGCGCAGCGCCGCCGCGACGGGCAGGAAGGCGTCGAAGGCCGAGACGCCCTCGTAGCGCACCGAGCCGTGGGCGGCCCGGCCCTCGACCTCGAGCCGGAACGTCAGCGCGCCGCCGTTGGCCGACGTCACGGTGCGGCTCGTCGGCTCGGTGATGACGCAGGCGTCGCCGGTGTGACCGCGCCGCAGGGTGGCGAAGGCGCCGAGGCCGCCGTCCTCCTCGCCGACGAGGCTGTGCAGCGCGAGGCTGCCGCGCAGCCGCACGCCGGCCGCGCGCAGCGCCGCGACGGTCGCGAGGTTGGCGACGACGCCGGCCTTCATGTCGCACGCGCCGCGGCCCCACACGGTGTCGTCGTCGGCCGTGCCGCCGAAGGGGTCGACGCCCGGCCAGGTCGCCGGGGCGCCGGGCGGGACGACGTCGACGTGGTGGCCGAGCACGAGGGTGGGGCCGGCGTCCTCCGGGTCCTCCCCGCCGATCCGTCCGACGAGCCCGAAGGCCTCCTCGCGCGGGGCCTCCATGCCGGGGAAGTCCGGGTGGGCGACGGTCTCCTCGAGGTCGACCCGCCACAGGTCGACGTCCATCCCGAGCGCCCGCATCCGGTCCGCGACCCAGTGCTGCGCCGCGGACTCCTCGGCGGTGCCGGTGACGCTCGGGATGCGCAGGAGCTCGACGAGGTCGTGCACCGCGGCGGGCACGTCGACGGCGTCGAGGACGCGCCGCTCGAGGTCGGTGAGGTCGCTCACGGGACGACCCTAGTGGGGCGGGGACGTTCGTCCGGGGAGGGCCTGCCCCGGTCGGCCGATGACCCAGGTGGCGGCACGGCACCCGGGACGTTCGGCGGACCGGGACCCGTGCGGCCGGGCAAGGCTAGGGGCACGGGCGAAGAGGCCCCGCCCGGCGACACGGAGGGCCCGTCGACGCGGGTCACCCACCGAGGGAAGGTTGTTCGTCATGGTTCCGGTCATCACCGCCGTCGAGTGCGACCAGGTCGTCTGCGCCGTCTGCCACTGCGTGGACGAGGGCTGCGACGGCACTGTCTGCCACGGGCTCGACGCCGACTGACGCGAGGTCACCGCAGTCCAGGGCGCGTGCCGGGTCACCGCCCCGGGACGCGCCCTACTCTGTGCGCCATGACGACCGAACCCCTGACGACCGAGCCCGAGCACCCGCCCGTCCTGCCCGGAGCCGAGCCGATGTCCGTGGCGGGCGACCGCCGCGGGGCGCTCGTCGTCCACGGCTTCACCGGCAACCCGATGTCCATGCGGCCGATCGCCGAGGCCTTCGCGCAGGCCGGCTGGACGGTCGAGATGCCCCGCCTGCCCGGGCACGGGACGACCGTCGAGGACATGGACCGCTACCGCTGGGCGGACTGGTGCGAGGCCGCCGAGGCCGCCTACGCCGACCTCGCGAGCCGGACCGACGCCGTCGTCGTCGTCGGCCTGTCCATGGGCGGCGCGCTCACCGCGTGGCTCGGTGCGCGGCACCCCGAGGCGGCCGGGCTCGTGCTCGTCAACGCGGCGGTCGAGCCCGACGACTTCGCGCCGATGGTCGAGCAGCTGCGCCCGCTCCTCGCCGCGGGGGAGCGCTTCGCCCAGGGCGTGGGCAGCGACGTCGCCGACCCCGACGTCGTCGAGCTCGCCTACGCGACGCTGCCGGTCGAGGGCTTCGTCTCGTTCGTCGAGGGCATGGCCGAGCTCAAGGCGTCCCTGCCGTCGGTCACCTCGCCGGCGCTCGTCGTCCGCAGCGTCCAGGACCACGTCGTCCCGCCCGGCTCGCACGCGGCGCTCGTCTCGCTGCTCGGCGGGCGGGTCGAGGCCCTCGAGCTCGAGCGCAGCTACCACGTCGCGACGATCGACTACGACCGCGACCTCATCGTCGAGCGCACCCTGGCCTTCGCCGAGGAGGTCGTCGCCGCGCGGGCGTGACCCGCGCGGCGGCCGTCAGCCGCGGCGGCGGGCCAGCAGCGTCGAGTCGTCGATCTCGACGGTCACGCCGTCGCGGGTGACGACGCGCGGGCGCTGCTCGACGACGAGGGCCTCGAAAGCCTCCGGCAGCGCCGGGAGCAGGTCCGCGGCGAGCCACATCGCCGCCTGGTGCTCCGGGCCGTGCGAGAAGGCGTGCGACGGGGCGTGGCCGACGACGAGCAGGTGGCCGCCCGGCGCGACGGCGGTGACGAGCCGGCGGACGACGTCGACGATCCCCGCGTCCGGCGGGTGGAGGAAGTGCGTCGTCACGAGGTCCCACGTGCGCCCCCGCGGGTCGGCGTCGCGGGTGTCGAAGGTGCGGGCGTCGACCTGCCACCAGTCGGTGCGGTCGGCGACGCCGGCCGCCTCGGCGTGCCGGGCGGCGCGGGCGAGCCCGGCCGCGGAGAAGTCCGCGCCCGTGACGCGCCAGCCCCGGCGGGCGAGCCAGACGACGTCGCCGCCCTCGCCGCAGCCGACGTCGAGGGCCGTGCCCGGGGTCAGGGCTGCCGCCTCGGCGACGAGCTGCGGGTTGGGGTCCCCGCTCCAGATGCTGCCCTCGCCGGCGTAGCGCTCGTCCCAGCCGGCGGGCTCGAAGAAGTCCTCGGCCGGGTCGTGCTCGTGGTGCTCGTGCTCGCTCATGACGACAGCGTGCGACCTCGCGCGCCGGCTGGCAAACCTCCTTGCCGGTACGGCAAAGTGCTCGGCATGGACGACCTCGACGCCGCCCTCGACCGGGTCGGCCCCCGCCTGCGCGCCCTGCGCGTCGAGCGCGGCGCGACGCTCACGGCGGTCTCGGCGAGCACCGGCATCTCGGTGAGCACCCTGTCCCGCCTGGAGTCCGGCGGCCGGCGGCCCACCCTCGAGCTGCTCCTGCCGCTCGCGCGGGCCTACCAGGTGCCCCTCGACGAGCTCGTCGACGCGCCCGAGACCGGCGACCCGCGGGTGCGGCTCAAGCCCGTCCGCCGGCACGGGCGCACCTTCGTCCCGCTCACCCGCCGGCCCGGGGGCGTGCAGGCGTTCAAGATGGTCCTGCCGCCGCATGACCCGCCGGAGCCCTACGAGCCCCGCGTCCACGAGGGCTACGAGTGGATCTACGTGCTCGCCGGCCGGCTGCGGCTCGTCCTCGGCGCCCGGGTCCTCGACCTCGGCCCCGGCGAGGTCGTCGAGTTCGACACCCGCCTGCCGCACGTCGTCGCCAACCCGACCGACCGCCCGCTCGAGCTCCTCGCCCTCTTCGGCCCCCAGGGCGAGCGGATGCACATCCGCACCCCCTGACCCTCGTCTAGGCCCCCGGCGTGGGGAGGAGGGGGAGGAGGCTCGTCTGGGCCTTCACCAGCTTCCGGGCCGCTTCGGGGACGGTGAGCCAGGCGAAGCGGTCGAGCTCGGGGAAGTGCTGGACGCGGCCGGAGCGGGGCGGCCACTCGAGCTCGAAGGTGTTGCTGACGCACCGCTGCGGGTCGAGGTCGGGGGCCTCGACGGCGAAGGCGCGGACGACCTTGCCGCCGGACTGGCGGACCTCGCCGAGGTCGAGCCACGGGCCGGGCGGCACGGGCAGGCCCGTCTCCTCGGTCCACTCGCGCCGGGCGGCGTCCGCCGGGTCCTCCTCGGGCGGGTGCTCGCCCTTGACGATGCTCCCCGCGTGCTCGTCCCGGCGCGCCCAGAGCGGGCCACCGAGGTGGCCGGCGAAGACCTCGAGGCCGTCGCGGACGCGGTAGGGGAGCAGTCCCGCGCTCACCCGGGACCGGGCGGCGTTGCGGGGTGGCGTCATGCGCGGCAGCCTTGCACACCATGCTCCGGATCAGGCGGCCCGACCGGTCGCGCCACGTGGTCGCCGCGGACGACGTCGTCCGCGGCGCGGCCGTCGACGCCGCCGTCGACCGGATCGCCGCGGCGACCGGACGGCCCGTGTCGGCGGTCCGGGCCGAGGCCGCCGCGGCGCTGCACGAGATGGCCGCCGGCGTCTCCGCGATGGGCACCGGCGTCTGGGACCGCTTCGGCTCCTTCCTCGCCCGCGCCTACGAGATCGACGTCGGGGACGACGACGCCGCGGGCGGCCGCCTGCACCACCTGCGCGAGCTCGGGGAGCGGGCGAGCCTGGTGTTCCTGCCCAACCACCGCTCGTACCTCGACCCGCTCGTGCTGCGCCAGGTGCTGCGCCGGGCGGGGCTGCCGCCGAACTACATCCTCGGCGGCATCAACCTCGCCAAGTGGCCGTTCTCGACCCTCGGCCGGCACGCCGGGCTCGTCTTCATCCGGCGCAGCAGCCGCGACGACCCGGTGTACCCGGCGATGATGCGGCTCTACCTCGCCCGGCTCGTCGAGGCGGGCGCCCACCTCGAGTGGTACTTCGAGGGCGGGCGCACCCGGACGGGCAAGCTCCGCCCGCCGCGGATGGGCGTGCTCAAGTACCTCGTCGAGGCCCTCGGCCCGGACGGCGGGCTCGCGGACGCCGGGCCGGACGTCTTCGTCGTCCCCGTCGCCATCGTGTACGACCAGCAGGCCGAGGTCATGGCGATCTCCGCCGAGGAGGCGGGCGGCACCAAGCGCCCCGAGAGCCTGCTCTGGCTGGCCCGCTTCGCCCGCGAGCAGAGCCGGCGGCGCGGCGGCGTCCACGTCCGCTTCGGCGAGCCGATGTCGTTGCGCGCCGCGGTGAAGCAGGCGGGCGCCGCCGGGGACGAGACGACCGTGGTCCCGCGCGTCGCGTTCGACATCGCCGACCGGATCAACGCCGCGACGCCGATCACCGCCGCCGCCCTACTGACCTTCGCCCTGCTCGGCAACGGCGGGCGCGCGCTCACCCTCGCCCAGTGCGGGCGGGTGCTCGAGCCCTTCCTCGCGTACGTGCACCGGCGCGGCCTGCCGGTGACGTCCCTCGGCGACCTCACCGGCCCGCAGGGCCTGCGCCCCGTCCTCGACACGCTCCTGTCCGCCGGCGTCGTCCAGGAGTACGCCGGCGGCCTCGAGCCGGTCTACTCCATCGCGCCGGAGCGCTGGCACGAGGCGGCCTTCTACCGCAACACGGTGACCCACTTCTTCGTCAGCCGGGCCGTCGTCGAGCTCGCCGTCGTCAAGGCGGCCGAGCAGCCCGGCGGCGACGTCGGGGCGAGCAGCTGGGCCGAGGTGCTCCGGCTGCGCGACACGCTCAAGTACGAGTTCTTCTTCCCGACCCGCCGCCGCTTCGCCGCGCTCACCCGGGAGGAGGCCGAGCTCGCCCGGCCGGGCTGGCGCGACGAGAGGCTCACGGCCGCAGCGCTGTCCGAGGCGATCGCGTCCTCCGGCATGCTCATCGCGCACCGCATCGTCGGCCCGTACCTCGAGGCCTACCTCGTGCTCGCGGACCTCCTCGCGGCCCTGCCCGCGACCCGCCCGGTCGACGAGGCGGGGCTCGTCACACGGGCCATCGCCGTGGCGCGCCAGCGCTGGCTCCAGCAGGACATCGCCTCACCGGAGTCCATCTCCAAGGAGCTCATGACGAACGCGGTGTCGCTGGCCCGCAACCGCGGTCTGCTCGTGCCGGGCGGCACGGACGGCAGCACGTACGGCCGGACGGACGACGACGTCGTCGCCGCGCGCCGTGCCTTCGCCGCCGAGCTCGCCGACGTCGTCCGCCGGGTCGCCGTCGTCCGCGAGATGTCGCTGCGGCACCTGCGCGAGGGGGTCCTGCGCGGTGACGACGTCACCGAGCCGCCCGGTCAGGACGGCGTGCCCCGGTAGGAGAGGAATCCGGTCGGCCCGGTGACCGTGAGGACGTCGGCGTCGACCGCGACGGTCACGGTGCCGGACAGCACGGCCACGACGGCGGACTCGACCCGCGTCGCGTCCTCGCCGCACGCCATCCGGGTCAGCGCGAGGGGGCCGAGGGTGAGCCGGTCCCCGTCGAGGGTGGCGCTCGCCGAGCCGCGGTTGCACCCCGGACGGACGGACGCGCGGCCGTCGGCGAGCTGCAGGGTCGAGGTGACGCCGGCGGGAACGCTGCCCACCGTGGAGTCGGGCCCGGTGCCCTCGCCGATCGAGTCCAGCGTCCACAGCGTCCCCTCGACCGGCAGGTCCGGCGTGGCGACCTCCTTGTCCTGCAACGTGAGCACGCGGCCGCCGCCGGTCAGGGTGAGCGTCGTCCCGTCGAGCCGGACCGCCGGTCGCGCGGTGAGGAACTCGCTCACCCACTGGTCCTGCGCGCCGAGGTCCGGCGGGCACCCGATGAGCGTCGTCGTGAACTCCCCGACGACGAGCGCGTCGCCGTCGAGCGACCAGGAGGCGCCCATCGAGTTGCAGCCGGGCTGCACGCCGAGCTGGTCGCCGAAGAAGAGGGAGATCCGCGAGCCCGGCACGAGCGGGGCGTCCGCGCCGTCCTTCGTCACCCCGGTGGACAGGAAGGTCCGCCCGTCCAGGGTCTGCGCCGGCTCCGGCCGGCCGGTGTCGCCCATCGTGCCTCCCGATGCCGTCGCGCCGCTGCCCGCCGTCCCGCCGCAGCCGGCCAGCGCCAGCAGGGCCGCCAGGACGGCGGCGGCGAGCGCGGGCCGGGACCGAGTCGTCCGCTCCATGCCGCTGCGACGCCCGGCCCGCGGTCGCGGTTCCCGCGGCGTCCGCCCCGGATCTGCGTCAGTATGTAAGCACAAAGTGTTGACACGGGTCGCGCGTCGCGCGTTGGATGGTCGCGCGTCGATGGTCGGGCGAGGCGGACGAGAGGGACGGGCATGAGACTGGGACTGGCCGGGGTCGGGCGGATCGGCGCGCTCCACGCGCGCACCCTGGCGGGCGTGGCGGGGGTCGAGTCGCTCGTCCTCGCCGACGCCGACGCCGTCCGGGCCAAGGGGGTCGCCGCCGAGCTCTCCGAGCACCACCCGGGGGTCGTCGCCGCCGGCACGGTCGACGAGCTGTTCACGGCGGGCCTCGACGGCCTCGTCGTCGCCACGGGCACCGACTCCCACGCCCCGCTCCTGCTGCGGGCCGTCGAGGCGGGGCTGCCGACCTTCTGCGAGAAGCCCGTCGCCCCCGACGTCGAGGGCACGCTCGAGGTGCTCGCCGCGGTCCGGGCGAGCGGCGTCCCGGTGCACGTCGGCTTCCAGCGCCGCTACGACGCCGGCTACCTCGCCGCGCGCGCCGCCGTCGTCGCCGGCGAGCTCGGCTGGCTGCACACGGTCCGGTCGGGCACCGTCGACCCGGCCCCGCCGCACCCGTCGTACCTGCCGACGTCCGGCGGGATCTTCCGCGACTGCACGGTGCACGACTTCGACGTCGTCCGCTGGCTCACCGGGCGGGAGGTCGTCGAGGTCTACGCCGTCGGCGCGAACCGCGGCGAGGCCTTCATCGCCGAGGCGGGCGACGTCGACGCCGCCTCGGCCCTGCTCACGCTCGAGGACGGCACGTTCGCGCACGTCGCGGGCGGCCGCTACAACGGCGCCGGCTACGACGTGCGCACCGAGCTGCTCGGCTCGAAAGGCAGCGTGGCCGTGGGGCTCTCGGACGCCATGCCGCTGCGCAGCGCCGAGCCGGGCGTCACCTTCCCCGCCGGCCCGCCCGTCACCTTCTTCATGGACCGCTTCACCGCCGCCTACCGCGCCGAGCTCGAGCACTTCGCCCGCGTCGCGGCCGGGCAGGCCGCCCCCGGCTGCACCGTCGAGGACGCCCTGGAGGCGTTCTACGTCGCCGAGGCGTGCGAGCTGTCGCGGCGCGAGCACCGCCCGGTCCGGGTCGAGGAGGTGCGCCGGTGAGCGCGCCGGCCGGCCGGCTCGCCGGGGCGCCGATCACGTGGGGCGTCTGCGAGGTGCCGGGCTGGGGGCACGTCCTCGACGTCGACCGGGTGCTGTCGGAGATGGCCTCCCTCGGCCTGCGGGCCACCGAGCTCGGCCCTCC
>JBQGCR010000033.1:0-3183 GCA_052038585.1 Kineosporiaceae bacterium | reverse complement strand
CCGCCGTCTCGAGCGACCGCGGCGGTGAGGGCGGCCTGCTCGCCCGGCACGCGCTGCGCCGGCGCGCGCGGGCCTTCGTCCGGCCCGGCGTGCACGTCCCGGACCTGCGCGCGGCGCTCGCGAAGGCGCAGGTCGAGCGGGCGCTGTGGACGCGGATGTCGGCCGCCGGCGGCCGCCCGCGCGTCCCGACCGGCCTGGCCGACGCCCGGGCCGCCGTCACCGTCGTGCTCGAGGCGCTCGCCGTCCTCGACGGCGTCCTGGCTCCCGAGCTCGCCCGCGACCTGCTCCCCGACGGCGCGTCGACCGGGTCGCCGGGGTTGCTCGGCCTGCCGCTCGACCGCCTCGAGCGGGTGCTCGACCGGCTCGTCGAGGACGACGAGGGCCTCGCCGCCCAGCCGCGGCGCACCGTCCTGCTCGACTCCCTGCGCGAGGCGGGGCTCGCCCGGCTCGTCACCGACCTGCGGGCCCGGTCCGTCGGCGCGGACGCCGCGGCCGCCGAGCTCGACCTCGCGTGGTGGGCGGGCGTCCTCGAGGCGATCGTCACCGCCGACCCACGGCTGGCCCGGCACGACAGCCGGGGTCTGCGCCGGGCCGGCGCGCACTTCCGGCTCGCCGACTGCGCCCACGTGCGGGAGGGCTCGCGGCTCGTCCGCCGGGCCGTCGCCGAGCACGCCGCACGGGTCTGCGCCGCGCACCCCGACCAGGTGCGGTGGCTGCGCGCCGAGGTGGCCCGCGGGCACCGGTCGCGCTGGCCGGAGGACCTGCTCGCGCAGGCGCCCGACGTCGTCGCCGCGCTCCGGCCGGTCTGGGTGCTCAGCCCGGACGCCGTCGCCCGGCTCCTGCCGCCGGCGGGCCTCGACCCGTGCGTCGACTGCGTCCTCGTCGACGACGCCGGTCACGTCGCCGTCGCCGAGGTCGCGGCCGCGATGGCCCGCGGCGCCCAGGTCGTCGTCGCCGGCGACCGGCGCCGGCTGCCGCCGGCCCGCGGGATGACGTCCGTGCACGACGCCCTTGCGCCCGTGATCGGCGTGCACCGGCTCGACCACGACCACCGCAGCCTCGACGGCCGGATGCTCGCGCCGCTCGCCGACCGCTACCCCGAGGGCTGGCAGCTCACCCCCGGCACCGCCGTCGCGCCGCGGCTGCGCCTCGAGCACGTCGCCGACGGCGTCGGCGTGCCGTCGCCGGGGGAGGACGTGCCGGTCAGCCCCGACGGCGAGGTCCGCCGCGTCGTCGAGCTCGTCGCCGAGCACGCCCGGCGCCGGCCCGAGGAGTCCCTCATGGTCGTCACGCTCGGCGAGCGGCACGCCGAGCGGATCGAGGAGGCGCTGCGCGCGGCCGTCTTCGAGGACCCCGAGCTCGCCGCCTGGCTCGACCAGCGGTGGACCGGTGACGCCGCCGAGCCGTTCCTCGTCCGGCCGGTGCACCGGGTGCTCGGCATCGAGCGGGACGACGTCGTCGTCGCCGTCGGGCTCGGCGCCACGCCGCACGGCCGGGTGCTGCACCGCTTCGGCGTGCTCGACGAGCCCGTCGGCGAGGCCGTGCTCCTCACCGCGCTCAGCCGGGCCCGGAGCCGGGTCACCCTGGCGTGCACCTTCAGCGCGGAGCAGCTCGACCCCGCGCGGCTGCGCACCCCCGGCGCGCGGCTCCTGCACGACGTCCTCGTCGCCGCGGCCCGCGCCGCGGACGCCGCCGCCGAGCCGGCGCCGGAGGAGGAGGGCGCGTGGGACGGGGTCGACGCCCTCGTCGCCGACCTCGCCGACCGGCTGCGCCGCGCCGGGATGCCGGTCCGCCTCGGGTCCAGCGTCACGGCGCTCGGCACCGGGACGCGACCGGTCGACCTCGTCGTCGGCGACCCCCGCGTCCCCGGCCGCGCGATCATGGCGATCGAGGTCGACGGGCCCTGGTTCTGCTCGCCGGCGAGCCTGCGCGAGCGGGAGCGGCACCGTCGCGAGCGCTATGAGCGGTCGGGGTGGACGTACTGCAAGGTCGCGGCGATGGACCTGTTCCTCGACCCCGACGCCGAGGTGGCCCGCCTGCGCGACCTGTGGGAGACCGCGCTCGGCGAGGTGGTCACCGCGTCGCTGCCGGCGGTCCGCTGAGAGACTGGGCCGCGTGAGCGAGCAGACGCCGGAGCCCGTGCCGTCCGCCGAGCCCGTCCTCCCGACGCAGACCGGCGACGACACCGACCGGGGCTGGGGCGGCCGGGACTGGGACGAGCGGGACGACGACGAGCGCTACCTGCGCGAGCGGCCGCCGCACTGGGAGTAGGGCGGCCGCCCGCGCCGGGCTCAGCCCAGCGGGCGCTGCTGCTGGGCGCGGAGCAGGTCGCGGATCTCGGTGAGCAGCACGACGTCCTCGGTCGGCGGAACCTCGACGACCGCGTCCTCCTTCTTCGTGCGCTCCAGGAGCTTCTTCATCGGCATGACGACGATGAAGTAGATCGCCGCCGCGACGAGGACGAAGTTGATGACCGCGTTGATGATCAGGCCGATCCTGAACTCGGCCCCGTTGATCCTGAAGACGTACGCCTCCGACATGTCCGGCGCCGAGACGACCGCCGCGAGGAACGGGGTGATGAAGTTCTCGACGAACGCGGTGACGACCGCCCCGAACGCGGCGCCGATGACGACGGCGACGGCGAGGTCGACGACGTTGCCGCGGAGCAGGAAGTCCTTGAATCCCTTGAGCATGGAGGTCTCCGAGTGATCGGTGGGGCGGGTGGTGATCAGCGCGCACGTTAGCGGTCGGTGACCGCCGGCGTCACGGAGCCGGGCCGGGGGAGCGTGGCGACGTCGTCGACGGTGCCCGCAGTGCCACGCTCAGTGATCCGCCGGCGGCTGCGCCGGCGAGCGAGGTGACCGTGGCGAGGTCCGCGGCGACGACGAGCGACGTGCCGCCGGCCGGCGCCGCCCCGAGGAGCCCGCCGCCGTCGTCGTCCGCGCCGGTGACGCCGACGACGAGCACGCCGCGCCCGACGACCCGTGCCGCCGCGGCCTGGGTGCCGAAGGCGTCCGCCGTGCCGCCCGCGGCGAGCACGTCGACCTCGTCCCCGGGCCGCACGAGCGCGGCGTCGGCGGCCGGGACCGTGAGCGTCACGGCCCGCCACCCCGCGGGGAGCCCGGCGAGGACGGACGGCCCGACGAACCGGGCGTCGGTGAGCGGCTCGCCGGCGCGGACCGG
>JBQGCR010000032.1:0-2605 GCA_052038585.1 Kineosporiaceae bacterium | reverse complement strand
TGCCGCGGATGGTCGCGACGGTGACCTGGACCCGCCTCGCCGCGTTCCTGCGGACGGCGACCGGCATCGTCGTCGTCACCGTCGTCGCGGTCTGGGCCCTCGGGGCGGCGCCGGCCCGTTCCGGTGCAGGCGGTTTCGGCGAGGTCGCCGTCGAGGACAGCGCCTTCGCGGCCGTCGCCCGCGCCGCCGCCCCGGTCTTCGCGCCGGCCGGCTTCGGCGACTGGCACACCGCCGGCGCGCTCGTCGTCGGGGTGGTCGCGAAGGAAGCCGTCGTCTCCTCGTGGGCGCAGACCTACGCCGCCGCCGAGCCGGGCGACCTGCACGCGCCGGGGCACCTCGGCGACCACGTGCTCGACCAGCTCACCCGGTCCTCCGGTGGCCACCCGCGGCTCGCCGGGCTCGCCTTCCTGCTCTTCCTCCTCGGCTACGCGCCGTGCGTGGCGACGGTGACGGCGCAGGTGCGCGAGGTCGGCCTGCGGTGGACGCTCGCCGGTCTGGCGGTGTCCCTCTCGCTGTCGTGGCTCGTCGCCGTCGGGGTCTTCCAGGCCGGTCGCCTGCTCCTGACGGCGTTCGCGTGAGCGTGCTGCGCGCCGTCCTCGCCGCGGTCGACGACGGCTGCGTCACCGCACCCCAGGTCGCCGACCGGCCCGGGCTGCCGGTCGACGTCGTCGAGGCTGCGGTCGACCACCTGCGCCGCGCGGGCCGGCTGCCGCCCGCGCTGCGGCTGTCCTGCCCGGCAGCCGGCTGCGGCACCTGCGCGCTCGCGGCCGGCTGCCGGGGCTGATGCGCTACTGCCGCAGCGCCTTCTCAGCGAGGTCGAGACTCGTCGCCGGGGACTCGCCGGGCGCCTGGAGGCCGGTCTCGGACAGCGGCGGCACCGGCGTCCGGCCGACCTCGCGACCCGACTCGTCGAGCGCGACGACCCACGCGTTCGCGTCGGCGGCGAGGGTCGCGGTGCCGTGGCGGTCGACGAGGGGGACGTCGACGGTCGTGCCGTCCGGGCTCTCGAGCCGGGCGGCCGTCGCCCCCGGCGGGACGACGACCTCGACCCGTCCGGACGCGCCGTCCCCGCCGTCGACCCGGGTGCGGAACGCGTACGGACGCTCCGGGGCGCCGGCCACGGGCACGACGAGGAGGAGGTGCGTCCGGGACGACGACATGCTGTCCGACTCCACCCGTCCGGTCACCGCGACGACGACCGCGCCGCCGTCGGACTGCCGGGCCAGGGCGAGGACGGCGTCGTCGCCGTCGACGGTGCCGCGCCACAGCGGGACGACGCTCGTGCTCGCCGGCAGCAGACCGGTGGGCGCGAGCTCGGCGGCCACGGCGCCCGAGAGCAGGCTCGCCGTCGGGCCGCTGCCGCCGAGCGACTCCGGGACGGCGGTCGGCCACGCGTCGGCACCGCCGACCCCGTCGGCCGACCCGGCGTCGGCCTGCGCCGTGCGCGTGCGGCCGCCCACCGTCCAGCGCAGCAGCGGCGTCGCCGCGCTGCCCTGCACCACGCCGGTCCATGCGCCGTCGTCGCCCCGCACCAGCGGCGTCCATGTGCGCGAGACGGTGCCGTCCGGCCGGGGGACCGTCCCCCCGGACGCCTCGACGGCCGACGCGGACGGCGCGACGGCGAGGAGCCGGACGACCCCACCGGTGCCGGAGTAGCGGGCCGTCAGCGGCGCGTCGGGCAGCTCGCCCGTCGTCGACACCGCCAGGTCCGAGGGCGCAGCGCCCGCCTCTCCCTCGAACCAGACGCCGGTGTGCGCCCGCAGGTAGCCGATCCGCAGCGCGAGGTCGGCGAGGACGAGCCGACGCCCGTCGACGTCCCCGGCGAAGACGACCCGGACGTCGTCCGGTCCGCCGACGCGCCAGTGGCCGTCGCTGTCGCCGGACCACTCGTCCCGCGTCAGCGCGGGCACCGCGTCGCGGAAGGCGTCGAGCCAGGCACGGTCCCCGGCGAGGGAGCCGGTGACGGGCCCGTCGAGCAGCGGCGACGTCGCGGCGGACACCGTGACCGCGGGCGTCCAGGACGGCACCGGCACGACCCCCGTGCCGGTGAGCCCGAGGACGGCGACGACGGCGAGGGTGCCGCCGGCGCGCCGGGTGCGCCGGGCGCGCCGGTGGCGGCGCTCGAGCCGCTCGAAGCGGGCCCAGGGGTCGGTGCTCGCGGGCAGGGCCGCGGCGTCGTCGGTCAGGGTGCTGCGCAGCAGCGTCGTCACGTCGGTGGTCATGCCAGGCTCCTCAGCGAGTCGGGAGTCGGTGCGGGGGAGTCGTTCCCGGGGGCCGCCAGGTCGGACCGCAGGCGGGCCAGGCCGCGGGAGGCCTGGCTCTTCACCGAGCCGACGCTGCACCCGAGCAGCGCGGCGGTGTCGACCTCGGAGAGGTCCTCGACGTAGCGCAGGACGAGGACGGCGCGGGTGCGCGGCGGCAGGGTCGCCAGGGCGCGGCGGACGGCGTCCCGGTCGTCGGCCCGGGCGTGCTGGTCGGGCCCGGCGGTCTCCGGCAGGTGCTCGGTGAGCGTCTCGGGCCGCCGCGCCACCCGGCGCCAGCGGGAGGCTGCGGCGGTGACGAGCACCCGGCGGACGTACCGCTCCGGGTCGTCGACCCGCTTCCA
>JBQGCR010000031.1:0-3402 GCA_052038585.1 Kineosporiaceae bacterium | reverse complement strand
CAGGCGCTCGAACGCCTCGTCGATCTCCTCCTCGGGCTGCTCCTCCTCGATGTCCACGACCGGAACCTCCCGCCCCGCGCCCCCGCCGACGACCCCGCGAACGCGTGTGAAACCGCCGGGGAGTCCCGGCGGTTTCACACGCGTTCGCGAAAGGAACTGAGCTGGGGGTCGTCAGCGGGGGGCGGGGTCGACGCGGTAGTCGATGGGGGTGCAGCGGCCGTTGTTCGACTTCTCCGCCGAGCAGGCCGTGACGGCGGCGACGACCGGCTCGCGCGCCTCGAGGGTGAAGCGGTCGCCCGGACGGGTCGGCGGCGGGTCGATGTGCAGCTCGCCGCGCTCGTCGGTCCAGACGTCCATGAACACGTTGAGCGTCACCCCGACCCGGTCCGCGTCGACGCCGTACGGCTCGAGGGCGCCGACGATGTTCGCGAAGCAGCTGGGGTGCGGGGCGCCGTCGAGCTCCGGGTAGAGGACGTCGAAGGTCGCCTGGCTGCACGGGGTGAGGGTGAGGTCGTGCACGCCGACGGTGTCGTCGACGACCTCGGCGAGGATGCCCGAGCGGTTGCTCCAGAGCATCGAGCCGGTCGAGACGTAGATGCTGTTGCCGAAGTCCGTCGTCCGGCCGGACGAGAACTGCTCGGCGACGTCGTCGGACCGCACGAGGTAGAGGTCGCTCACCTGCTCGCCGCACGGGTCGAGGAGGGTCAGCCGGTCACCGGGGGCGAGCTCCACGGCCACGCCGGTCTGCGGGGCGATGCGCCGCCACCCGTCCGCGGGGCCGGCGACCCCGCCGGCGTACGGCGGCGGCGCGGAGGCACGGGGGAAGCGGGTGCGGGCGGGGTTCATGCGGGCTCCTCGACGGGGGCGGGGTGCGGGGCGAAGGGCGGGGTCCAGTCGGCGGGCACGGCGCGGCCGGAGTACTGACGGGCCTCGGAGGCCGTGCCGTGGTCGGCGACCATCGGGTTGACGCCGCCCTGGAGGTCGGTGTCCCGTCGTCGGATGGTGTCACGCATCCGCTGGTAGCGTCCGTCGGCCCGCAGGCGCTCGAACTGGTCGTGCAGGTTGAAGACGAGGGTCGGCAGGGGCGCCCGCCGTGCGATGCGGGAGGCGCCGGGGTGCAGGCCGACGACGAAGAACGGCGTGCCGCCGTGGCTGAACGCGAAGTGCGGGTCGCCGGGGTCGGCCGCGACGTGGCCGGGCCAGGGCCGGTCGTCGTGGGCGTGGAGGTGGCGCAGGGCCGCCCACAGCTGCTCCTCGAAGCCGCGCTCGTCGGTCCGCGGCCCCCGGAAGCAGGCGACGAACGAGGCGAGGTCGCCGTCGGGGTCGGCGCCGGCCGCGAACGCCCGCAGCCGCCGGCCCAGCTCGTCGAGGGAGCCGCCGGGCCGGTCGTCGGTCAGGTCGTCGAGGACGTGCGGGGTGACGGCATCCCGACGGAACACCGACCGGGCTCCGAGACAGGGGTACTCGGGGTGGGCGACCATCTCGGCGAGGGCGTCGACGACGGCGGCGTCCGGGGCGGTGGCGAGCTCGTGGACGCGCGAGGGGTCGAGCAGCCCGGGCGGGGGCGCCGGGGGAGGGGTGGGGGACGGCGAGGGAGGGGTGTGGCTCACCCGCGGCCGGTACCCCGTCCTCCCGGGGTCATGCGTCCGCGCCCCGGACGTGCAGGAGCCGGCCCTGCCGCAGGGGGTGCAGGGCCGGCTCCGGTTCGGGGGTGCGTCAGGCGCGGTAGCCGGTGGGCTCGTCGCCGAGGTCGATGATCGCCGCGACCGGCCCGCCGCCCTCGGGGCCCTGGTGGGCGGCCGAGACGGAGACGAACACGGCCGGGTCGCCGGTGACCGACGCGGTGACGCCGCCGACGCAGGACTTGATCTGGCGGTGCCAGTGCACGTCCGAGTCGTCGAGCATCGCGTTGCGGCGGCCCTGGACGGTGCCGTCCTGGCTCGCCTCGCACTTGAGGAAGACGTTGACGAGGCGGCCGCCGAGGTCGCTGCGGTGCGGGCGCTCGGGCAGGTCGAGCCCGGCGTCCTTGATCGCGGCCCAGATGCCGTCCTGGTCGAGCGCGTCGTTCATCACCGAGTGGCCGATGCGGTAGCGGCCGCCGACCCCGCGGGCGTTGCCGACGACGACGACCTGCGCCTGGTCGAGCTCGACGCCCGAGGAGCACGACGCGACCGAGGAGTACAGGTCGCGGTTGTGCATGACGTCGGCGTCGGTCGGCATCTCGATCTCGCCGAGGGCGACGGCGATGCCGAGCGCGGTGCAGCCGTTGGAGAGGTCCATCGACTCGTGCGTGTGCTCGGTCCAGACCTTCTGGCCGCGCGACTTCGCGTCGCGGATCGTGTGGATGGTGAGCAGCGGCGTCTTCGTCTGGACGTAGTGGACGTCGGCCGGGTCGGTGATGCCGGCCCGCTCCATCGCGACCTTGACCGCGGCGGCGACCTTCTCGACCATCGGCAGGTAGCCGATCTCCTCGGGGGCCAGCTGCTCGCTCATCGCGAAGCCGACGGTGAGGCGCGGCTCGTCGGTCTGCGGCGCCTTCTCGGCGGGGACCGTCGCGAAGACGGTGGCGTGGGGGCTGATGACGCCGTCGGTGCCGCCCGACCAGACGATCGGGATCTCCTTGACCTTGGCCGGGTCGGCGCCCTTCTCGACGAGGATCTCGCGGAAGGCGCGGTCGGCGATGATGCGCGTGTAGTCGTTGACCCCGCCGTTGCCCTCGGTCTTCCCGATGACGGCGATGACGCGGTCGGCCTCCATGACGCCGGCGTCGATGAGCTTGCCGAGCTCGGAGGCGTCGGAGACGGTGTGCAGCGGGACCTTGCGGACCTCGATGGCGTCGGGCACGGGATGTTCCTCTCAGTCGGGTTCGACGACGGTGCCGAAGGAGCCGTCGACGGCGTCGGTGATGTGGGTGAGCGAGGTGATGACGCCGCGCGGTCCTCCGGCGGCGACGAAGCGCGAGACGGCCTCGACCTTGGGGCCCATCGAGCCGGACGCGAACTCGCCGGTGGCGGCGAGGTCGTGCAGCTCGGAGAGGGTGACCCGGCCGAGGTCGCGCTGCTGCGGGGTGCCGAAGCCGACCGCGGCGTGGTCGACGTCGGTGGCGATGACGAGGACGTCGGCGCCGAGCGAGCGGGCGAGCAGCGCGGCGGTGAGGTCCTTGTCGATGACGGCCTCGACGCCGCGCAGCGTCCCGTCCGGCTCGCGGACGACGGGGATGCCGCCGCCGCCGGCCGTGACGACGACGTAGCCGGCGTCGAGGAGCGTGCGGGCGGCCGGGACGTCGAGGACCTCGAGCGGCTCGGGGCTGGCGACGACCCGCCGCCAGCCGCGCTCGCCGCGGTCCTCCCAGACCTGGCCGTGCTCGACCATCCGCTGGGCGGCGTCGGCGTCGACGTAGCG
>JBQGCR010000030.1:0-1889 GCA_052038585.1 Kineosporiaceae bacterium | reverse complement strand
GCGTCGGCGGCGTCCTCACCGACGTCACCGAGCAGCGCGAGGCCGCGCGGGCCGTGTCCTGGTCCGCCACCCACGACGGGCTGACCGGCCTGCCGAACCGCACGCTGTTCACCGACCGCGTCGGGGTCGCGCTCGCCCAGGCGCAGCGCAGCGGCGAGGCGGTGGCCGTCCTGTTCTGCGACGTCGACCGGTTCAAGGACGTCAACGACGCCCTTGGGCACGTGGGCGGCGACGAGCTGCTGCGGGGGGTCGCCGAGCGCCTCGGCGAGCTCGTCCGCGACGGGGACACCGTCGCCCGGCTCGGCGGCGACGAGTTCGGGCTGCTGTTCCACCGGGTCGCCGACGCCGTGACCGCCCTGCAGATCGCCGAGCGCGTGTGCGCGGCGATGCGCGAGCCGCTGCGCGTGCGGGGCCGGCTCGTGACGGCGACGGCGTCGGTCGGCGTCGTCGTCCAGGCGGCGGACTCCCCGGACCGGGACGTCGAGGCGCTGCTGCGCGACGCCGACATCGCGATGTACCAGGCCAAGGACGGCGGCCGGGACCGGGCCGCGCTCTTCGACCCCTCGCGCAGCAGCACGGTCCGCGAGCGGCTGGAGTTCCACGAGGCGCTGCGCCACGCCGTGGAGACCGGCGGGATCGAGGTGCACTACCAGCCGGTCGTCCCGCTGCGCGAGACGGGCTCGCCCGGCTTCGAGGCCCTCGCCCGCTGGGACCGGCCGGGCGTCGGACCCGTGCCGCCCGGGGTCTTCGTCCCGACCGCCGAGGAGCTCGGCCTCATCACCGCGCTCGGCGAGCAGGTGCTCCGCACCGCCTGCGGGCAGGTGCGGCGCTGGCGCGACGAGACCGGGCTCGACGTCGGCATCGCCGTCAACCTCTCGGCCCGCCAGCTCGAGTCGGCGACGCTCGTCGCGACGGTCGCCGGGGTGCTGCGCTCTACCGGGCTGCCGGCGTCGGCGCTCCAGCTCGAGATCACCGAGAGCGTCCTCATGAACGACCTCGAGCGGTGCCTCGAACGGCTGGTCGCGCTGCGGGCGCTGGGGATCCGGCTCGCGGTCGACGACTTCGGGACCGGCTACAGCTCGCTCGCCTCGCTGCGCGACCTGCCGGTGGACGACCTGAAGATCGACCGGTCCTTCACCGTCCGGCTGCCCGGGGACGAGCCGATGTTCCGCTACGTCGTCCAGCTCGCCGGGGCGGTCGGGGCGACGACGGTCGTCGAGGGCGTCGAGACCGCCGAGCAGCTCGCCGCCGTCCGGGCCGTCGGCTGCGACCGGGCGCAGGGGTACCACCTCGGCCGCCCGATGCCCGCCGCGCAGGCGGGGGAGTGGCTGCGCGGCCTCGTCCGCTGAGTCAGACGTCCAGGCCGGTGTCCTGGCCGGTGCCGCCGCTGCCGCCGGTGCCGTCCGTGCCGTCCTGCTGCTCCGGCACGGTCCCCGGCGGCAGCACGCCCGGGCCGCCGAAGCCGCCCGGCCCCGGCATCGCCGTCGTGCCGGCGAGCACCCGCTCGACGACGTCGTCCCCGCCGTCCGTGCCCGGCAGGACGTGGACGACGACCCTCGTCCCCTCCGGGATGTCGGCGACGTCGGCCTGCTCCCCGTCGAGGAGCACCTGCGTCGCGTCGTCCACCGTCCACGTCGCCGAGGTGCCGTCCTGCGTCTGCACGGTGATCGTCGAGCCCGACACCGCCGTGACGGTGCCGAGGACGTGCTGCTCGCCGTCCGCGCCGCCCATCGGGCCAGGGCCGCCGAGGGCGCCGCCGCCGGAGGTGCCGTCGCCGAGGGTACCGCCAGCGGACGTGCCGTCGTCGGAGGTGCCGCCGTCCAGCGCGGCCGTCCGGCTGGTCGCCGCCGTCGTCGTCGAGTCGTCCGACTGGCCGACGGCGTACCCCG